>CALBDR010000465.1 GCA_937927525.1 uncultured Candidatus Melainabacteria bacterium | reverse complement strand
TATATGAATAGTTAAATATGGAGCGCAAATCATGGTAAATAATATACAATTAACAAATCAACAGAAATTACAACAAGAGAAGATCAATGCTTATATTAAGTCTTTGGAGGATGCATTAGCACCAGGTGGGAGTGATATAAAGCTTGATGAAAATTTACATAATACACTAGCTGGTGTTTTTGATGCTTTTGATGCTAGTGGTGATGGTCAATTCAGTGCAAATGAGACACAAGACCTAGTCAATCATCTAAAGAATTTGAATTCAGATGAAAATATCGCAACGATATTTGATGCAAATGGTAATTTACATCTTGATGCTGGTGGTATAGATATTGATAATAACGGTAATGCTGGAGGACAGGATGATTTCGTTGCGCTTGACAATATTCTATCTTCTAAAGCTGCAACTGACTATGCCGATTCTGTCATGACAGGAAAAGGTTCTAAAATAACTTTAGATAATGGAACTCAAATAAGTCACGGGCTTGGTAATAATGCCGTTTCATTCAAAACTAAAGGTGGTTATCACATAGTAACTGATACAAATAGTGGTGGACACCAAACTAAAATTTTCAATTCTGAAGGTAAAATGATTACCCATGTTTCAGGTGACCCACACGTAAATGAAGGTGCATCTACAGCTAATGGTGGCTGGGATTGGCACTTTGGTGATGACTCTACATTCATCTTAGATGACGGTACTGAAATTTTATTCAACACTACAGGTAATGCTAGTAATAATGTTTATGTAACAAGAGGTTTATACATAATTTCAGATGATGATGTATATCAAACAGGTTTAGATATCAGTGATACTGGATCAAGAAATTCAGAATTAACAAAATTAGAAATGTCAGCTATTGAATTTGATGCAACTATCGCAGATGCAAAATTAGAAGACGACGGTGCTGATACATTTGTTTACTCTAAAGAAGCAAACGGCGGAAATGGCGGTTGGGCTGTACTAACTGACGAAGGTACTTTCGAAGATATCGCTTACGAGTCTTGGGGAGACTATAGAAATGTTAGTCAAAACAAACAAACTTTCGATGGTCAAACAGTTGATACAGGTAGTACTGTTAATGACAGTATTAACTTAGAACAAAAAGAAGCTGCTTTAGATGGTGAAGCTGTAAGAATTTATGATAGATTAGAGAAAACTGGTGCTACGGATGCACAGAAAGAAGCTTTCTTTGACTACTATTTCGAAGAGGGAGCAAATGACGCAATGCTAAATGCCTTTACTACTCTAGTGGGGAAATTTGAAGGAGTAACGTCTGAAGAATTAGATAAGTTTGTTGATGGTTTAAATGATGCTGATAACGAAGAATTAGATTATATCGACAGGTTAGTTTCTGATGAAAACAGCAGTAAAGCATTATTAGACTTCGCACTTGACATCTTTGATGATCCACTATCTGTAAACCTAAGTGAGAGAGGGGTAAGTCACTTATTAGTTGCTGAAGAATATGGGTTTGATCAACCTGATCTATTCATGGATTTACTAAACTATCAAACAGACAAAGTAAAAGATCTAGAAGGTTATTCAAAAATACCTAGTGATAACAGTATGTTAATAGAAAGCTTAGATGAAGCTATTGCAAATACATCTAAAGTTAACGATTTACTGTCACCAGATAAACAAGAGAATGTTCAAGAAGCTATAGATTTACTAGCGAATCATGGTAATGCAGGTCTAAGAGCTATGAGTGAATCAATAGACAACTTCTACTCTAAATTTGTTGAAGGTAAATTTGGTTCTGATGAAAGAATGGACTTTCTTGTTGACTTACTTAATTCAGTGGGTGAAGTTAACTTAGATGGATTATCTGAAGAAGATCAAATTGCTGAATTAGCTGATGTGATATACGTAACGCTAGAAGAAGCTAAGGATGAGCATCCGACAACAGGTATAAGATACACTAACCTTCAAGAAAATGTGGTTCCATTCTCAGCAACAGCTGGACTAAATCAAGAAGAACAAATAAATGTTGACACCAATATACTTGATGGTCTGAAAAACAGTGATGAAAAAGATCATAAGAGAATCGCTAAACTAGCTAGTGCAATGATGAAGAATGATGATAATTTCTACGTAATAGCTGAAGATATTGTTAACAGCGAAGATGACAACGATGATGTAGCTGAAGCAATGGCAAAAGCTTTAATTGATGAATATCAAAATAGAATCAAAGCTGAATATAATAAAGAGAAGCCTAGTACAAACAAACTTAAGTCTTGGGAAGCAAGAATTGCTGAATTAGAAGCTATACTTGACTAATCAATAATTTCAGAACAAATCTAGTGATCTTAGTTAAAGGTCTAGCCACCCATATCCTGACTAATTAAGCCTTTCACAAGGATTATTAGAATTGCTATCGGGCAAAGCCATTTAACTATAAAGAACCATATATTAAAGAACTTCTCTCCAGCATTGGAGAGCTGTTCTTTAGATATAACTTTATCAAGCACCCATGAAGCGAAGATACTTATTCCTAAAGCTTCTAATGGGATTAGGAAGTTAGAAACTATCTTGTCGATATTAAAGAATAAAAATTCTTGTTGTAAAGACCCTACTAAAATCCAAACTACACCAAGTGCTGAACTTGCTATGGCTACATACATGCAAGCTTTGGGTCTAGTAGAATTCATTTCATCAATCAAATGTGTTATTCCTGGCTCTAATAGAGAGATCATAGAAGTTAATGCAGCAAAGAAAATCAATAAGTAGAAAAGAATTACGAGTAAGTCACCATTAGGCATTCCAGAGAAAAGATTAGGTAAGGTAACAAAGATTAACCCCGTTCCCTGACTAGGGCTTAGACCGGAAGCAAAAACAATAGGGAAAATTAAAACACCAGCGAGTAAAGCAACCATAGTATCCATAGCAATAACCATAGATCCTAAGTTAACAATATTTTCCTTTCTATCTAAATAACTACCATAAGCAATTAAAGTTCCTACAGCGATACTTAATGAAAATGCTGCTTGCCCAAGAGCTTGGAAGACTGAATCCATAGTGAACTTAGACCAATCAGGAACAAATAAGAATTTAATAGATTTTAAATCTAATAAAGAGCTTGGGTTCTCATGAGAAGCCCACTCTACACTTATTCCAAATACAGCTAAGCTGAAAAGTAATATTAAAAGAACAGGCATCAAGATTTTAGATAACTTCTCAATCCCTTTATTGATACCTCTAAGTAAGATAACTGCGGTCATGCAAGTTAAAAAGATATGCCAGAAAATCTGTCTAGAATCAGAAGCCATAAAATTATCAAAAAACTTCTGTGAATTATCACCACTAAAGGAGCTTAGGTGCCCCTGAAGTGCTTGCCATAAATATTCTAATGTCCAACCAGCAACAATACTGTAATAACTAACAAGCAAGAAAGATATTAGAACACCGACGACACCAATAAATCTCCAGATTTTACTTTCGCCTTTAGGAGTAAGTGAGATGAAGGCACTTCCACTTCCTTGCCCAGAAGCACGCCCAATTAAAACTTCAGCCACTAAAATTGGCCCACTTATTAAAGCAATACAGATAATATAAGCTAAGATAAAGGCTCCACCACCATTTTCACCACAGACATAGGGGAAACGCCAAATGTTTCCAAGCCCAACAGCAGCACCAGCTGTCGCCATGATAAAGCCGAGCTTATCGCCCCATTGCTCTCTAGAAGATGATTTTGGATTAATATGAACCATAGATTATTAAGCCTATAAATGAAATAACTTCATTAATATTAACGTAAGACTAGCCTTAATTGAAAATATTTGGGAAAATTAAAAGTATGAGTACTGATTTAAAAGAAAAAACTTCTAATACAGATAGTAGTAATAAAGATTTTGCAACACTTGAATACCAAGGTAAAAAACTAGAAATGCCAGTTATAACGGGTAGCGAAAATGAAAAAGCTATCGACATTTCAAAATTAAGGGCCGATGCTGGCTTAATAACTTTAGATAACGGTTACGTTAATACCGGTTCATGTCAAAGTGACATAACTTTCATAAATGGTGAAAAAGGAATTTTAAGGTACAGAGGTATCGATATCGAAGAATTAGCTGAAAGATCTAGCTTCGTTGAAGTTGCTTACCTTCTTATATATGGAAATCTTCCATCTAAAGCAGAATTAGATAAATTCTCATCAGGCTTAACTAACCATTCTCTTCTTCATGAAGATATGATTCACTTCTTTGCTGGTTACCCAAGCACTGCTCACCCTATGGCTATTCTCTCTTCGATGACAAGCTCACTTGCCGCTTACTACCATGGTGGAGACGGAAATCAAAGTGAAGAAAGTTTAGAGCTAGACTTAATTAGACTATTATCTAAGCTAAGAACTATCGCTTGCTTCTCTTATAAGAAGTCAATCGGTCAACCTTTAATCTATCCTAATAATAAATTATCTTATTGCGCAAATATTATGAACATGATGTTCGCTGTGCCTACGGAAGAATACTATATAGATGATGAAATCGTTAAAGTAATGAATCAGCTTCTAATTCTTCACGCTGACCACGAACAAAACTGTAGTACTTCTACAGTAAGAATGGTTCAAAGTAGTGGTGCTAGCATTTATGCTTGTATTTCTGCTGGTATCAGTGCATTATGGGGTCCTTTACACGGTGGTGCTAACCAAGCAGTATTAGAAATGCTTCAACAAATCCATGAAAGTGGTCAAAACTACAAAGAATTCTTAACTCAAGTAAAAGATAAAAAATCTAAGATTCGTCTTATGGGCTTTGGGCATAGAGTTTATAAAAACTTCGACCCTAGAGCTAAAATCTTGAGAAAAGCTTGTGATAGAATCCTTGATAAATTAGGAATCAGCGATCCTCTATTAGAAATCGCAAAAGGTTTAGAAGAGGAAGCATTAAAAGATCCTTACTTCGTAGAAAGAAAACTTTACCCAAATGTAGATTTCTACTCAGGAATCATCTATAGTGCTCTAGGAATCCCTGTAAACATGTTTACAGTAATGTTTGCCTTAGGTAGACTTCCTGGCTGGTTAGCGCACTGGAAAGAACAGTATAACTTTGATAAAAAGAAAATTTGCAGACCGAGACAGGTTTATACTGGTGAAAACTCAAGACCATATGTTCCTGTAAGAGATAGATAGAAATTTTTTTATAAGCTCATTTCAAGAAAAATCCGCCATTAAGGCGGATTTTTCTGTTTATATATAAGGATTTTGATACAAATTTCAAAACTATTCCAAAATTACTTGAAATATTTCCTTACTTAACCAAACTTTAATATTTATGAGATATAAACTATTCAGTGAAAGTTCGGTAAAAGAAAAATCACTCTTAGACTCAGGTAATAAATAAAACAAAACAGTGGAGGTAAAAAATTATGCCAGGAGCAATTAACCCAGCTACAGTGTTAGCTAAAATTAGATCAAAAATTGATGCACAACAACAAGTAATCAGCTTATTAGAAGGACAACTTCAAAACG
>CALBDR010000464.1 GCA_937927525.1 uncultured Candidatus Melainabacteria bacterium | reverse complement strand
ATCCAGATGATTCTGTATCTTCCTTATTAGTACAAGTAGTGAGAGCTAATAGCGAGGCTCACAGTTTTGTAGCTGCTAACCTAATCAACTACGTTGAAACTGCGAATAGCGTAATCACTAACATCAGCAGAGCTCCTTATATCAGCGAAAAAAATAGCTATGAGCAAACTCCTCTTGTAAGGCTTTATACTTTATACTACCCGGGAGAATGGTATCCTCCTAATGATTCGGGTAATCCGGCCAAAACAGGAGCTGGTTATCCTTGGCCTTATCCATTTCCTTTGCGCTATGCCGAAGTAATAGGAGAAACTTTTTCAGATTTTAACTACGCAGTATCCTTTGGTGGGGAGTCCTATACAGCTACAGCAATAGACAGTGATGATATTTCTACTGATAGCACTGGACGCATTAGTGAGGTTCAGCTTACTCTATCTAACTTTGACGGATATATAGCTTCTATTCTAGATAATCCCTATTTAGTTGGTAATAATACTACTAACTCTGCTGTAGCTCTTGTTAACGAGGAGTTTGTTACTAATATAGATCCTAGAACTATTCCTTCTAATGAGTTTTATGATGCTAACGTAGCTGCTATCAGAGGAGAAAATGCTGCTTGGGACTACGACTCTGCTATCGCTAATGGAGACACTTGGACACTACTCAAATCAGACTCTAGAGACTTATTAGATGGGGTGGTAGAGATTAAACTTACCTATGCCAAGTTTTTAGACTATTGGCCAGAATATTCTCTAGTTTCGGGGTCTACTAATAATTCGGCGGCTCTATACTCTACAGGCCCTTATCGAATTGGAGATATAGTTACTTCTAATACCAATATGCAAACTACAGAGATACAAGACATTAGAGGAAATACAGTATTCTTTTCTAATACTGCTTTAGCTTCTTTAGATGTTGACTCTAAGCTTTTAATTGTTAATGCAGAAGCGGATGCAAAAGCTAGTGTAGATCACGTTTTTGTAGTAAATAAACTAGACAATATAGATGAATTGGTTGCCACCTTAAGTCTTACTAACTGGTTGCAATATGCTAAGTTTAAACTGCCAAAACGTAAATTCTATGCTGCAACGTGTCCTTTTACGTATAAAGGTCCTAAATGTAAGTATCCTAATTCGGGTACTGGTGCTATTGTAAACAGTAATCCACCGCTTACTGCAAACGGGTTTTTTCACGCTAACAATGTATCTACTGTTAATGCCTCAGAAGATGTGTGTGCAAAAACTAAAGAAGCGTGTGTTCTTAGACGTAACTTAATTAACTTTGGAGGCTTTCCAGGTGTCACAGAACAAATTTGATAGCCTAGTTGAGTTTCTTGGGCAACACTCTCTAGCAGAATACCCTAAAGAGGCTTGCGGTATTATTCTTACAGATTTTACCTATATTCCTTGTAAGAATATTAGTGCGACCCCAAAAAATAGTTTTATTATAGACCCGTATGCTATTT
The DNA here is from genome assembly GCA_937927525.1 of uncultured Candidatus Melainabacteria bacterium. Classification (GTDB taxonomy): domain Bacteria; phylum Cyanobacteriota; class Vampirovibrionia; order LMEP-6097; family LMEP-6097; genus DT-14. The sequence continues at coordinate 2,388 of CALBDR010000464.1, read as the reverse complement.
TAAAATATGAAACTAACATTTGGGGTTTTTACCATTCGCATCCAGGTAGTGCTGACCCAATTCCAAGCAGACAAGACTTAGAAAGCACAGTATTTTCTGAATTTCGATTTTTAGTAGGGTTTGCTAATAATATCTATATTTATTGGTTAGAAAATAATAACCTAAAATTTGAGAGATTTAATGAGAGTCACTGTACAGTTTTCTAAGCTTTTAATTCCTTATACTAACATAGATAGTTTTGAGATAGAGATCTCCTCTTACAGAGAAATACTATCTGCTTGCATCAACTTGCTACCCACTCTTAAACAAAAGTTTAAAAGTTTGAATTTAGCTAATCAGTTAGTGTTATTAGATGGAGATAAACTAGTACAAAAGTATGAATTAGATTTTAAACCAACTAACACACTGATGCACCTAGTCCCCACAGTGTCGGGTAATCAGTCATCGTCTTTTGATAGTTTAGGTAATTTAAACTTATTTTACGGCTCGTCAGGAGCTGTAAGTAGTACTAATGCAGAACTTACAGGATTGCATAAGCGCATAATAGATTCATCTCTATATGGTAAAGCACAAATTGCTTTTGACATAGCACAGAGAAAAGCAAACAGAGATTCGGGCATATTAGATAACGCTGAAGATCCTACTAGAGGTTTTGGTAGTCTAGCTACTATGGCTCCTATAGGATCGTCTATACCCCTGCATTTTGGAATAGTAAGAACTTCGGGAGCTTTAATAAGCCAGTATATCAAACATATCCAAAGAGGTGGTGAAGATAATATAAGAGTGGCAGACTATTTATGATAAGAACCTATTTTTATATAGCCAACAAATTAGTTCCTGTTATTCACGGAGGTTCCGTAGAATATGTAGGGTCAACTATTTCTTTAAGTTTTGGGGGTGCTGCTAGTTTTAACTCTAATACCTCTAAAAGCTCTGATATTTTATTTATGCAGCTAGCTTTAGGAGAAGGACCTATTTATAGAATTAATCCTAATGGTCCACAAGATATAGAAATAGACAATAAATTTATAGATGACTTAGTAGATTTTACTACTAATAATACTAGACCTGAAGTATTTGTAGCTAGATATAGAACAGGAACAGATACCCAAACAGCAATGCCCGAGTTTTCTAGTGAGATAGTCACCCCTGTAAGATTTTCATCTCCAGTATCTCTTAAGAGTGGTATCTCATCTAGTACTACTGAGCCTGCACCTGCAGAAAATAGTGTTTTGTTTTTTCCTACAAACACCTCTGAAGGCTTAACGCCTATTGATTCTATTAGAGTTAAATTTACCGTACAAGACTTAAAAGTAGAAACTACTAGTGGCACAGAACCTAATCAGTTAGGTCTAGTAGCTTTAGTACACGAAAGGTCAGAAATTTCTGACGCAAATAACTATATTGCTGGTTCGGGTATGATAGTAAATAGTATTGTATCGGGCTCCATGAGTACTGAGTTAGAAGTAAAGATACCAGAAGATAAAAAAAGTGCCGCAGGTTATAACATTTCTATCCTAAAAATAACAGAAGACATAGGAGAAGAAGGACTAACTTCAGAGGTAGAAACCATAGGCTTTAATGAAATTAGAAAAGAAGCTTATGCATATCCGGGAACAGCCTTAGCAGGTTACGCCGTAAAAGCTACTGATTTTAGATCTGATGCTTTGCCTACATATACTAGCCTAGTAAAAGGACTAATAGTAGATGTTCCTTCTAATTATAATCAACCTATTTTGTCTTCAGGAGAAGTAGACTGGCGACAAATTGAAGTGCCAGAAACTGGCAGTGAGAGTGCGGCTGTAAGAGGTTATCGCACACAAAAGTATGGTAATCAAGTATTAATTAGTAGTGATATTAATATATATGAAGGCATATGGGACGGCACCTATAAAAAAGACTGGACAGAGAATAGAGTGTGGATAGTAAAACACATTTTAGTAAATATTCTAGGATTGCCAGAAAGCGCTATAGATAAGTATAACTTCTATAACGTTGCACAATACGCCGATGCAGTAGACCCTATTACTGGAAACTTTGTAGGCGTCAACGGTTTTGCTGACGGATCTTTTAGGTACAAACCTAATGGATATGCCCCTGAAATTGTAAATGTTTTATTAGGACTACCAGCAGGCACGGCTGTAAAAGAAAGACGCTTTGTATGCGGCATTACCATTACTGACTCTGTAGATGCTTGGGAATTAATAAGCAGTCTACTAGCGGGGATGAGAGCTGTACTAAGTAATTCTGGAAATAAGCTTAGAATTATTGTAGATAAACCCGATAGTTTGCCTGTTGCAATCTTTAACGAAACTAACATAGAAGAAAATTCTTTTAAAATTTCAGGTATTAGGTCTGAAGAAGTGCCTATTGGGGTAGAAGTAACAT
>CALBDR010000463.1 GCA_937927525.1 uncultured Candidatus Melainabacteria bacterium | reverse complement strand
GTTCTGTACCGGCTAGAGTCAGGGCGTCTTCGTTAGTATATAGACCACCTCTAGCAATGATTGTTACATCGCGGAGATTGTCAGCCATTACTTACTTCCTGCCGGTACGTTAATTAGTCTATTAACCCTGGTGTCACGAAGATCAGTAAAGTTGTTGACTAGGATTTTCCGCATGTTCTCGATACCACGAGTAAACCGCTGCTGGGCGATAGTGGCCTGTTGAGAGTTATCACGGAACATATAGCAGTGATACATAGCGCCATCGATCACTACATTCTTAAACTGGTCTGGGATCGACATGGTATCAGTAGCATTGGTTAGTGTAGTCTGATACTGGTAATAATCGTAATTGATAGCATAGGCTTTGTCAGGAATAGGACTAAAGGCAATCTCGTTACCTAGAGTACGATAAACATAAATTGGGGTATCATAATCCTCTGTCCCCGCGTTACCATCTCTGATGTAGAACCGCTGAATGTAAGTATCGTAGTTAATCTGTCTTAACCTGACCGCTCCGATATTCTCTGCTTCATCCTTGACAATGCGAAAGGAATCCCAATCTACCACTTTCATATCGCTTGGTGCTGCATAGGTTGACGTGCCAGCTACCAGGGTTAGCGAACCGGTTTGGTGGTTAAACGGAAATCCAAACTGCTCTTGACCGATTTCTTCCAGAGCAATATTAACTGCATCCTTTACCGAGGCATGAAAACCAATAGCGGTTGGAAATTCGTCCGAAGTAAGCTGGACTTCATTCAACCGCTTTAGAGTATCATTAACCAAAGTTAGGAAAGTTGTTGCCATTTAAGCAGCCTTTAACCATCTAACAGGAAAGTCATCCTGTAAAGTATACTTATTCTCGTTTATATTGTTTTGAATAAAACAGGTTAGGAATGTATCACCGCAGATATTAAACTTGATACCTTTTTGATTACTAAGTATCTGGATAATCTTCATGGCTTCCTCAGCCATACCGATATACTCAGTGGTTGTATGGTAAAGTTTATTTGTTATAGGGCAGGATACGGTTACTTCTTCACAAGATTCATCGTGCTTATTCTCACGGTTTACTCGATAGTTACCAGAGGCTTTATCGTAACCGCAGTCAAATCCGAATAGATTGATATTCTTATATCCAAGCCATACGGAAAGTAGGATAGCGTGAACCGTAGAGTTAGATCCGGCAGACAGACATTTATCAGATGGTTGCCACGTTTTAGAGGTGACAGTATCGATCATGTATGTCTTGTAATTCTTTAGTGAATCGAATAAACTTGGATCGCACTGAGAAGAAATAATGTAATTTGTTTTTTTATTTAGTTGGGCTTTATCGCCAGACTCTCGTGGATCGATAGAGACAGAGTATCTAGGATTACACCCGATAGAGGTAAGATAATCTACAGTCTTGGAAGCAAAGATATCGTTCTTGGAGGTACGAAGAAACTCTTCAAACTTCTTGATACTAGGTCCAGCAGCACATATATTAATTTCTTGGCTACGTTTATGTGGACTGTTCTTTAGTTTAGAAATAGATGGAAGGTTTCTATTCTTGTTACTCTCGTAGTTAGACTTGAGTATATCTTCTGAGACTGAACAGTTTAATTGTACCATAAGATTCCTTATAGGTCAAGGGGAGACCCCGAAGGATCTCCCCAAGTTTGTTAGGCTAGATCACGAGAAACTTCAGCCGGACCTGGAATTTCAGCCAGATCAGACATGTAAGCAACTACGCGAACAGTGCCGGTATCAGGTGCAACAGAACCAGTAACCGCAAGGGTCATGTCGATAGTATCAGCAGAAGTGATAATTACCGAGTTAGCACCGAAAGGAAGTAGGCCGTTAGAACCGGCTGCAACCCAACCAGCAGTGGTTAGATCGCCACCGTCGATGAAGTCATCACCACCGGCAACATCAAGATCGAATGTTGCACCGGTTGAGAGAACAACGTCTTCAACATAGGCAACCGCACCATGAAGGAGGGTATTAGCTGGAACAGGGATAACTTCTAGGACATCGGCGTTAGCAAGGGAAGAACCCTTGAGAGCTACCGCATCAGCCATAGAAACTACCTTCTCTACGGTGTAAGGAACATTAGCACCGGTACGAGACATGTGATTGGTATTAGAACCATTAGTTAGATCGTAAGCCATGATTCATACCTCCCTTATTCGTACACGTTATAAACGGCGCGAGTGATAGCTTCTGGACGGAGAAGCTTACGGCCATAGAGATGTAGACCACGAACGACATCGCTAAAGCTGTCATTGTCACGATAGGTTTCAACCTTTTCGATCTGAGAAGCAGTAGCAACAGCGGAGTCGTGACCGGCGATGATAACACCGTAGTTACTGGAAGAACCACCAGTGGCAACAGTGCCCGGACCAGTACCGATGATTGGCAGGTTGTTGGACATGTAGATGCGGAAACCGCGAACCATGCCATCGATGATACGACCGTTACGGAGGATATCACCGGCATCCTGACGACCGGCAAAGTCATTGCTTAGGAGCTTTGAGTTTTCGTCATTAAGCTGCTCGGCAAAGACCGGATCGACAACTAGCCAACGACCGTCACGATCAACGTTCTGCTGGTCTAGTTTACGAGCCATACGGTTGATAACCGCTAGAGGAGAGATTGCACTGGTGTTCTGACCAACTGGAATGGAGTTACCAGCAGAACCACCGAATGAACCGAGGTCGAGCTTCATGGAAGCAAGAAGACCATCAGCATCGGAAGATACTGGATCAGTACCAGACTTGTCAGCGGCAACACGAGCGGTACTAGCATTGGCGTGTAGAGCGGCCTGCTTAAAACCGGACATGTAACCAAAG
>CALBDR010000462.1 GCA_937927525.1 uncultured Candidatus Melainabacteria bacterium | reverse complement strand
TTACTGAGGCAATCAGGCTTGTCTCTGAGCAGGACAACAACTTACTGTTCTGCTTAATGGTTGTGAGGGCTACCCTCGTCAGTTTCTCAATATCCATATGCTTGGGGATTGCCCTGGATATCTCTGACTTACTCTTCTCGATCAGCGCATGGATACTACGCTTCTTGTTTGCTTGCGTCATTGCTTTAGACATTACTTACTCCTACTTAGTCTGCTTATAATAAGCCCATGCAGGTAGCTTAAGCGTACCTACACCATGAAATGTGTTACTAGGCCACCAGTTCTTACCTCGGTAATACTGAATGGCTTCTAACCCTTCCTCATACTTCTGTCTTCCCAACTCGATATCATCTACCTCAAGATCGTAGAACCCGATCATGTAGGGCGCATCCTTTCCTACCGCTACGAAGATGTAAGACCATTCTTCCTTCATAGTCCCAGTCAACTGAGAGATACCATCAATGCTCATTGCTGCACTGATCTCGTACTCCCACTTGGCAATCTCCTTGGCAAAACCATCTGGGTCTGCTGCGGTAGTAGACTTGATATCCAACATATAGCGATCTTCCACATTAAGGAGTTCGGCCCTTAATTTACATTATTCTCCATTTTTTTTGTGCTCCAAAAAACACCTCCCTTCTGTTTCCCCGTTGGTGATATAGTTTATCGCTGGATACAGCTTACCCTTTTTGGTGGCAAACTTCTCCTCAGTGATAGCCTCTGCTATTCCTTTCAGGGCTTGATACTCTTTCCACTCAAGAATTGTTTTGCCAGCCTCAAGCTGCTTGTCTCTCCACTCTCTACCTTCCTTAGTAGTGAACTTCATGTCCTTATCTTTAATCACATAGTCGGACTTGTCCCACATATGCGGTTCTAGAATCATAGTGTGGATCAACGTGCCCAGAGCGAGAGACTTGGTGGACTTAGAGTGACCATCAATCACCTGATGCTTATACAGTTTAGGTGACTTACCAATGGCCTTGATCTTAGACGCACTGGCGTATGGCCTTTCCAAGTAATCCTCCATCTTCTCGTCTGGGAACATGCCTGTTACGGATGTGATAGCAGTATCTTTACCCATCTATTCTGATCCTTTCAAACTGCTGAGCAATTTCCCTGATCTCATCATCATTAGCCCCATTGTATTCACGAACTTCATTGAGAGAAGCAAGTCTGTAACCTTCTGGCATCTTACTCTCTACAAACTTACAAGCTTCTTTATAAGGGAGGAATTTTGTGTGGAGTTGACTCCATTCTTTAATTTCTCCTTCATCTGTGACTAAGAATCCGTTGTACTGGATCAATTCATTTCCTTCAAAGTCGAACATAAATTCACCTTTGATGGCATTAATCTCCAACTTCTCCTTAATCTTTTCAATCACAGATTCAATCCTTTCATCTTTATCGTCTCTTGGATGAAAGAATAAAGTGCTTTGCCCATTGGAATGTTTTTCCTTGCACATAATCTCTTGAACTCCTTGTGTTCTTCCGCTTTCAAGTATACCTGAAACGGAGTTTTAATAATTTGTTTTGACATCGTGTGTCCCTCTGTTT
>CALBDR010000461.1 GCA_937927525.1 uncultured Candidatus Melainabacteria bacterium | reverse complement strand
GTCATATAGCGTAAGATCAACTCTTAGCACCACTAATGCGTTTGTTTCACCAGTTATTGATCTGAGCCGCTCTTTCTTGACCGCTGTTGGTAATAGATTAAGCAACTCGTTCAATGGAGAAAATTCCCAGACAGGTGGTGACGGTCTTGCTCGTTACATTTCTAAGATTGTAACATTAGCTGAAGGCCAAGATGCAGAAGACCTTAACGTCTTCTTAGATGAGTATAGACCAACAACATCTAATGTTAAAGTTTATGCTAAGATTCTCCATAAAGATGATACTGATACCTTTGATGATAAGTCTTGGATTGAACTCACTAAGCAATCAAAAGAACTGTTCTCAGGCGTAGATAACAGCGAAGAGTTCTTTGAAACTTATTATACTTTCCCAACATCTGTTCTTACAGGTGCGAGCGGGGAAGTACAGTATGTAAACTCTAGAGGTGTTACCTTTACCGGTTACAAATACTTCTCTATAAAGATTGTATTGATCGGTAGTAACGCAGCTACACCGCCAAGAGTAAGAAACCTAAGAGCAATAGCGTTGCAGATTTAAAATGAGTAGATATCAACAAGTAAAAGAAGTCAATGGATTTCTAAAAGACACAGTAACCGGCGCGATTATAAATTCTAATAGTCGCGACCTAAAAGCATACAAGCAAAGAAAGATGGTTGCTGCTAGTCAAAAAAATCAATTAAATGAGCTGTCCGGTGATGTGAATCAGTTAAAAGAGGAAATGACTGAGATAAAAAATCTACTTGCACGTTTGCTTGATAAATAAACGTTAGATAAATAAGGTTAATCACCGCAGAATAGGATAACAGCTATGGCACTTTACGTATCTGGTTCACCAATAGCAAACGTACTTTTAACTGATACCTTCAACACTTGGCGTATCAGAACTAATCAGGCTCTAGCTGATGGTGTATCAACAACTGCAAATAATACTCTTCTTGGTACTTTAGATGGTACTAGTGCTGCGTTTAGCGGAATTGTATCCGCGGTAGGGTTTACAGCTAATACGTTAACAGGCACTATTGCAACTGCAGCTCAGCCTAACATTACATCGGTAGGTACCTTATCAGGGCTCTCAGTAACAGGCTCAGGCATTACTGGCACTTTACAGACAGCAGCGCAGCCTAATATTACATCTGTAGGTTCTCTGACGTCTATTACAACTACAGGTCTACTAAACGGGGTGAACGCTACATTTACAGGCCCCGTAACAGCTCCTGTTGTAACAGCAAATACACTCGTAGGCTCGTCACTAGATATTAATGGTGCGGCAGATATTGCTAGCTCTCTTGTAGTTCACGGCGATCTTACTGTTAACGGTAATACCATTACTATATCTACAACAACATTGTCTGTAGATGACAATATGATCTATTTGAACG
>CALBDR010000460.1 GCA_937927525.1 uncultured Candidatus Melainabacteria bacterium | reverse complement strand
CACCGAACAGATCAGCCTGTCCTGCTGCTCTAGCTGCAGCTTGTTCAGACATAAAAATACTTCTCTCACCAGCAGCTAAGGTCTGCTGAGCACCGATATTCCCAGCAGCTTGGGATCTCAGAGAAGCTACAGTGCCTCTGATACTTGTAGTACCAGCACCTAACCCTGCCCCTACACCAGCCTGTTGTGCCTGAGCACCTCGGATTCTCTGCTCCTCTAGCGTTCTCAGACGAGCTCTACGGTTCTGGATCTCTGATACCCGCTGTCTAGCTAGATTAGCTGTACGCTGCCTACGTGCAGCCTCCTGCTGTGCCGTGATGCTCATGCCAGTACCACCGACTACCGCTGCTGTAGTTGCACCTTGTGCGATCTGAGCACCTGTGAGGCCAGTACCTAGGACACCACCTGCTCCTGCAGCAGCAGTCCCACCAGCTCCAGCCGCTGCTCCTCCTGCCGCTGCACCACCTGCTGCAGCTCCGCCTCCAGCGGCAGCACCACCAGCAGCTGCAGTAGTTCCAGCAGTACCAGCCGCTGCTCCTCCACCAGCAGCAGCAGCGCCAGGACCAAACACTGCAGGACCAACCAGTAAGGCCCCACCAATCACAGCAGCAGCAGTAGCTACGTCTTTGAAATCTACGTCACTCATAGAATCTTTCCTAAGCAAACATATGAAGTTAACTTTAATTCATCTAGTTCTGCATCGAAACACACATCTTCAAAGCCAAACATCCTAGTTAACTTGATCTTGTGTACACTGTCAGGCTCGAAGAACTCTAGGACTATCTGCACACCTTTGTCCTTGAGCCATTTCTCCCAGTGCTCTAGTACCATTAAATAAACCTTATAGTACTTACTGCTCCACTTATGTGGTGTAAAGTGGAACTGAGCTATAGCTCCATAGATCTCCACCTCTAGCTTCATACGCTCAGAGTCCTCAAGGACTATCCGCTCAAAATCATCAGTTATTTCTATAATCACACTCTGCTCCGTCCAGTGACCACAACATCCCATCCGAGTAAGCGAATATCCTTACCTTCTTGACTTGTAATACTGAACTGCAAGGCTCTACCTGTACCACGCACTCTGTTCTTAGTGCTGATTACCTCATAGCTGTAATCAAACGTCCCTGGACCAGAAGCAAAGTACGGCACCTTAAGCTTGTAACCCTCAAAGGTAGCTGACCATTTCCCTGCTGCACTGGTGCTAGTGAAGTCATAGCGTACCTGCATAGTGCAACCACTGGGGAAGTCAAACACTAGATCAGACCCACTGGTCAGGAAGTTCTGCTCTGTTCTCTCGAAGTGCGGAATGTAGTACTGCACTTGCTTGTTACGAGCAGCTTCCCCAAGGATCTGATAACCTGTCACCATCTTGCTGGTGTAATCCACACCACTGCCTGCCCCGTAGAAATCCTCCCAGTCTACAAAGCTACGGCTACGGAACTCAGAAAACACTAAGGCTCTCTCGCTGAGAGTAGCGTTCAGTGCTGTGATTAACTTAATAGCAGAAGTACCAGAGCTGATACCATTGCTCTGTGTGTGGACAACATCATCACTGCCTAACACCACATCATCAGCACCTAAGACAACATCAAAGACTTCATCTGCAATCCCCAGTCCCTGCTTACGCACAATCCCACAGACAATCGGAGGGTTGCTTCCTTCGAATGCAAGAGTGTAGGTATAGAAAGCAGACAAAGTGATGTCTAGGAACAGCAGCTTATCGAACTGGTAGTTACTCTCGATCTTAGTTAGATCTTCTTTGTACAGCCAGATCAGCTTGTTAGTCTCAGCATCATAGAATCCTCTGGCATATAGCCTAGAACTCTCTGGAATAGCTAGGTAATCTGTCTGGATAGTATTCAAAGTAAGGTTAGTAGCACTCAGTGTGCCTGTGGTTTCGTCAGGAGACAGTAAGTAAATACCTGAGTCTGCCCAGTACGACACTCCACCTTCGATAGCTGTAATCGTCCCAGGGGCAATAGCGCCTGTGTTAGTTACGAACCGGATAAAAAAGCTAGTGGCTGTAAAACCTGTAGTGTCAGAGCTAACGATCTCCCACACACCGTTATCTGCAACTACAACGATCCCTCTCTCAAAGGGAATCAGCTTGTAGATCCTGCCCACATCAGGGATCTCAATAGCTCCACCATCTGTAGCTAGGAGACTGTTAAGCTGCTCTGCTGTGGGGTCTTGTTCTTGGTAGCAGTTCCCTGCTCTGTTTATATCTGTGAGTAACTGAGAGAAATAAATCGTACCCACAAGATCATTATCAGTCATACCAGCATAGAACACCCTGCCAGCAAAGAAAGCTGTAGCACTGGGTCTGCTGTTATAGGTAACTGTGGGGATACCGAATACACCAGATGCAGCCGTACGGTTACGCACAAAAGCATCAAGGATAAACCTACCCCGAGGTGCTCTGGTGTTACCTACGTTGATCTTACGGAGGAACCAGGGGCTATAGGAGCCAATACCTTCAATGAAGTTACTAGCTGTGCTCTTAGCTAGGTGAATAATATCTGCGTTACTGGGGTAAAAATTCACCTTGTTGTAGGTGTGCTGAATAGGGTCAGTAACAATAGGTGCAGAGTCGCCGTTCTCTAGCTGGAAGCAGCTAAAGCTGTTAGGCCAACCTTGGTTTCTGAGGTTATAACGATGCTCAGCAGTCAAGAATGTAGGACGTTGGTCAATAGCTAGGCCATCATCTACCCCATCAAAGTCTCTGATCTGAATGTTGATCTGTGTAATGCTAAAGGTAGTCGTAGCATCATCGAACTCAATGTAAACAGGCTCGATCTCTTCTCCCACTACGAACAGATACCCGTTACCTGCAGCAAAGTTCAGCTCTTTGTCACCCACTGCCCCAGGAAGAGTAAAGCTGCTCAGGTCAATAGGTGCAGTACTGATGTAGTTATCAGATAAACTGTCTGCTGTAGCATCAAAGCAATACAGCTTGAAGCCAATCTGCACAACTGCGAAGTCTCTACCCCCTACACCACCTACAGATTTCCACAGAAAGTTATTCACCCCTGCAGTTCTGAAATCAATCTTGTCGAAGGTGTAGAACGGATTGTAATTAGCCTCTAAATCTGCCCCAAGACGACGACGAATGCTGCCATCCTTGCGCAGATCCATGTTATCTAACTCAAGAGCAGCGTTCTCAGGGAAGCTCAGAGGCGTAGCCTCAGTGATCTTGCCTTTAGAGAAATTAAACTGCTGGTATTCTTGGGCAACTCTAGCCATGTTTTATCCTGCTTGATGCAGCTTGGTAATCATGATGTTCATGTCGTAAACATTAATCGTTGCACTAGAGTTAAAGTACAATTCAGCACCGTTAGCTAGAAAAATAGCACTAGTGTGGAAGCTAGAAGTAAAATCAAAACGATTCAAAGCACTGGAGCCCTTGATTACCTCTGCAGTCACAGCAGAAACCACACCCACACCACCACCAACGTCGAACTCAAGGTCAAAATACGGCTTAGATGCCGTGGTATCTGCCTTGAATCGGAACGTCACCTCGTAAACATCATCAAGAGCAGCAGGTGTGATCCTGTTTGTGCTGGTATTCCAGTAATTCGTGTCTCCATCAGCTACGTTTGTAGCGTCAGTGCCTGCACCAAGGCCATCAATGGTGATTTTTGTACGCACACCAGCAGACAAAGCCAGCTTAGAGCTAGAGTCATAGGTGCTGTCGAAGTAATGAGCCCAGCCTGTGGACTTACTGCGGTATCCGTCAGTGTTGATCTCGTCAAGATTCAGATACCGGAGCTGACTGACGTTATTCACAGAGCTGCTAGGCGTAATTACCTTGCCTGTGTCAGACGTAGTAGCACCAGTGATGTGCTTAGGCTCGTGGACCTGGGCACTACTTAGAGCTGTGTGTTCAAGATTCGCCATCTGTCTCTGCCTTCTCTGCTCTTGCGTCTATGTGCGCTTGGATTTCTTGTCTTCGTTTTCTTTGGTGTCGTTTGATCTCAAGGGTTTGTTCACGTTTTTCTTTGAAGTCGATGTAATCCTGCACAGCTTTGCCAAGGCTACGAAGTGACGTATATCTTCCTGACAAAACATCTGGCACAGATCCTTTTGTAGCCTTTACTGTGTACATATTAAGCTGAGGTACTTTCTCTGGCTTCAGCGTTGCTGCGCCTACCTCGAACTCATAATCTAATGCAAGCTCCAGACCTTGTTCGGTCATTACTTTCTCCCAAAGTTATTCAGGTTACGAATACCACCACGGGTTCTCCATTTCTCAAGAGCCATCCATCCCTTGTAAGCACGGCTTGTTTGCTCCTGCTTAGCATTAGCTACTTGAGCGATCTCAATGCTGCACACAGACTTCACTTCAGCTAGCAGGTACGGAAACACCTTACTAGGAAGATCAGGAATAAAACTATCACTGAGGGTAAACACAGGCTCTTTGTATGCTACTACCTGCATCTTGCTGGTTTGCAGAGTAGAATCTACTGCACTGTTAAAAGCATCAAAGATCAGTGTCTCATCATCTACAGATGTGAAATACTTAGGGGCTCTGTCGTTGTACACGTAGAACACAAAGCCACTAGGGTCAGTCACTGACTGTACGTTTGTATCACTAAGAGCATCACCTCTACGCATGGTGTGCTTCAGGAACTCGTCTACCTCAAGATACTTAACTAGCACCCACTCAGGATCACCAGCTACTGTGTCCCTAGAGTCATAGTACATAGTGTTATTCAGTAGCTTCTGAATGTTATCTTGGATAGTCATGTGCGTAGGACGAGCAGGGTTCCCACCAGAGGTAGGACGGATCAGCTCACGCAGGTGAGGCCAGTCTTTACTGTGGATAATATTAAAGTAAACGTCACGAATTGTAGTCGCAACGTCAGTAGCCTCTGGCGTATCAGAGATACTGTTTACTTCATCAGACCCCATGCTGTTCAGCACAGCTTGAGTCATGTCTAGTACAGTCATTTTAGCCATCAGCGTTCTCGCACAGTTCTAGCCACACTGCGTTGTTCTTGTTGATGTTGTCTCTTAGTTCCTGACGATCTGTCTCTCGTGAATACACAGGGGTGTACAGGTCACAGTAGTTATTCAGTGAAACGGTCTTGCACCCTGTCACGAGCAGCAGCGTTGTCAGTGTAAGTGTTCCTAGCTTTAATGCCTTTCGTAACACTGTCTGCATATTTCTTCAGCTCCTCAGACTCTTTGGCATGGAAGCCTGAGTCATAGCCTGTTTTGTAGGCATAGAACAGCAGACCCACAAAAGCTAGTAAAAGCCCAAGCTCAATCATTGCTTAGGCTTCACCAACAAAGATCTAGCTTTATCGAACAGGTTCTTTGCACGAGCAAGCACAGCATCATCTTTCTCTGTGGGTGTAAGTGCAGCGATACCCAGCAGAGCAATCAGCAGCCCATCAAGAGCCAAGAACCATGTCGGGATTACGTCAAATAAACCAAGTAGATCTTCCATAGTTACTTCCTCTTCTTGGGTTTAGATACCATCGTGGAACGGCTCATGCCACCACGGACGTTAGGCTTGTTCATGCCTGTTTTCTTTTTGGCAGGCTTCTTCTTGTTTGCAGATCCATAGGAAGAGATATTCGGCATTGTTAACTCCTGTGCTTACGCACTTTCTTGGCTACTGATTTAGGTTGACTTGAGAACTGCTTTCCTGCTTTAGTATCTTTGCGCTTCTTAGCTGATGTTCTAGCGTATTCAGAAGGGCTAAGAGCCTTGATTGCTTTCTCTGGTAGATACCTCTCACCCGTAGCTTTAGGCCCTTGGGTGCTAGGCTTTCCAGACTTTGTTCTCCACTTCTGTTCTGTCCATTTCTTTAGGGACTTCTGCGGTTTCTTCATGACTTGTATCCACCGCCTTTGGCTTTGTATTCCCGTGCCAGCATCTGTGCCTTGCGAGCTGACCACTGACCGGGCTTACCGCCCTTACCACCAGCCTTGATCTGTTCAAACAGGCGTTTCCTCATAGCTGGTTTAGTGTAGTTACCGGCTTCGTTTACTCGGCTTTTTGTTTTTTGTGGCACGAGACTTCCCCTCTACACCTTTGATCTTTCCTGCACGAGCTGAAGCATAAAACACGGACTCACCTTTCTTAGCTCCGTACTTATCCTTCATCTCCTTCATGATCTTCTTGCCTTTCTCTGTGAGCGGCATAGCTCCTCCAGAGGATCAGGCCCCCCGAAGGGGGCCGTCACCTAAACGCTTAAAGCGTGTTCTTCTCAAGGAACGTAATCACCATACGGGCTTGCCCGTCAGTGAAGTTCCCTGTAGCAGCAACACGAAGGTAAGCATCGTTTGCAGGATCAACAGCCAGCCCATCAAAAGAACCGGATGTCTTCACAACGTCAACACCGTCAGGAGACACAACGTCACCATCTGCGTCGATGTTGGCAAGTGCCAGAGCAGTACCCGTGAAGATACCGTCTGCGTCGATAGCAACGCCTGCTTTCGTGTACGTACCCACTACGTAGCTTGTGCCACCAGCGAATGCGTCACAGACAAGGAACACTGCATCGAGGATCGTAGCCCCTGCAGGGATGAACGGAATAGCTTCGCTGAAGCTGTCAGGAGTGCTACCACCCCCAGCATCTGCATCGAACCCAGGCAGATCATCGTAGGAGAAATCCACGACAAGCTGCTTGATCCCGCCACCAACAGAGACAACTTGGTAAGCCTTATCACGGGGAGTCTGAGGACCGTAGTGCCGTGTCAGGCCGTCTTTGTTTGTGAAATCAGTCATTGTTGATCTCCTTAAACAGCGGTCGAGTCGGTGAGGACACAGACCATGTTTTCAGGACGGAACAACTTCAGACCCCAACGAGCAGTAGTAACGTACTCCTCACGCTGGAAGTCTTTGTTGAACTCCGCATCAACCTCAGGCATCTGACGCCAAGCACCCATGATCGGAAGCACCGTAGAATCAGCAGAGAAGAACAGGTTTTGAACCCCGTTCGTCACGCTGTTCGAGGAGCCACCGTGAGTGATTGTCTCGCCAAGACCTGCGGCAAGGTAGTTGCTCTCGTAAACGTCAAAGCCGTACACGTTACGAATAAAGCGCATACCTGTGGTCAGACCTGTGCCGATGATCCCTTCCCAACGCGGGTTGTAGGTCACATCAGAAAGACCTGTGAGAGTCTCAAGCTGATAACCGACAGTCGGGTCAACGATAGCAACAAGGTTGTTCAGAGGAACATTAGCCTTCTTGAGTGCCAGCTTTGCGTATGCAAAGTCAGCAGGGTCCATCGTATCGCCAGAGCCTGTACCAATGTAACGGTGATCGTAACCGTTGATTGCGTTTGCTGCACTTGCAGTCTGAGAAGTACCTGTCTGAGAAGCTGTCGGCCCAGGCGACTTCAGGATGTCTGCTTCCAGAACTTCCATGATTGCACGGGACTCTTTAGCTGCAAACTGGCTCATGACACGCTGCATGTAGAAGGAATCTTGGAGATTCTTCTTCGTCACGTAGTGTGCAGAACCCAGGTACTCAGTGATCGTGAACTGGAATTCACCAGTATCGAGAGCACTGTACTTAATAGCCTGATCTTCAGCAACTGTCTGCGTTGTAGCCTGACCAACCGAGGGCACCGTGAAGGTGGTCCCATCGGGGAATTCAGTCAGCCAGTCAACGTAGCCTTGAGCCATCAACTCGTCTTCAAGGATTTCCTTGAGCTGGGCGCTGTACAGTTCGCTGCGAATCAGGAGATCGCTGTTAGCGGTAGTCATTCCACCAGCCATAACCTACTCCTTATTTATAAAAATCCGCACCAAGGCGGGCTCTGTCTTTGAAAAGTTTTTGTTGTGTAGCCCCTTTCCAATAAGCTTTAGGATCGGTTTTACGCAACTGTTCGTAGTACTTCCAAGTGCCTTCAGAGACACCTTGACTCATACCATCTGTGTTAACACTACTTTGCATCTGACGGGTAGGGTTTCCCGTAGAACCAAAGTACGCAAGCACAGCTTTCGGAGACTTCATAGACATCTCTTTAAGATCCTGCACAGAGACACCTAACTCTTGAGCTTTACCTGCTAGTGCTTCCTTTGCTTTATCACCGTACCTCTTCAGCAGTTCATCCTGAACCGAAGCAAGGTTTTGTTCCTGCTTCTGCTGAGTCTGGTACTGGTTAAACAGCTCCGGTACACGAGATGCAACAAGCTCTTCAAGGCTCGCTGGGTCCACACTTGGCTGAGCGCCTTGCGATTCCTGAGCTTGTGGCTCAGTCGCCTGTGATTCCCTTTGCTCTAGTCTCTTAAGTACTTCTTCCATACCTTCTCTCTTTTGTGCTTCAGCTCTTAGAGCTTCTAACTCTGCTTGCAAACTAGAGTAAGACTCTTCTAAGTTCTGAATATGTTTCTGAGCATGCGGTACGGACTTAAGAGCATCCTCTTGAGTCTTGTACTTTTTGCCTTCTCCAATCCATTCAGATAGATCAGGCGCTGGCGTGGCTTGTTGGCCGTCAAACAGGTCGGGGGTTTCCGACATAAGTTACTCCTTAGCTAAGGTTAGTAATGCAACAACGTGCTTAAATGCACGGATTTCTCCAAGGATAGTAGCTACTTCGTTTTGCCAGTTAGCGTTTTCAACGATGTTGCTGCTCTCCAAACGAGATCTTTTGCTGTCAATTTGTTTATTGAGAATCTCACGGACGTACATGAACTCTTCGTCCGCAGATAATAGCTTTGCCTTTAGCTGCTCCTTGGCCTCTGGCGTGACTTCTCTAAAGAACCTAGCATCCATTAGAGCGCACCACCTTCCACAGCAGCTTCATCAACATTAGCAGGCGTCATACTCTCTTCTTGTAACTGACGCTGGTATTCCTGAGACAGTCTGATGCTTTCAGCTTGCTCTTCTAGGCGCACGTTATCTCGTACCAGTTCGTACTTAGCGAAACCAAGAAGCTCCTCAAACATCTGTGCCTCTTTCTTACCGCTAACGTGATTCATAACAGATGGATCACCTCCGAAGATCGCACGGAACCCTTGGTAGTTCTGCACCATTTGTGCTCTAGCTGCAAAGTGTCGGGCTCCGACTGGGCGGATTTTACCTTTAGCACGAATATCAGCAGGGGTTACGCTGATGAAATCCTGAATGCCCACATCAGTGTCAATGACCTGAATAATATCAGCAGCATCCAGTTCCATTCGTGCAAGTTCAAGCATGTTGTTAAGCAGCGGTTCCAAGATATACATCTCAAAGTGTACAACTTTCTCTTGGAACATCTTGCTGCTGTTCTGCTCTAGGATGTTTACCTCGAAGGCTGTCTTCTCCCCAGGAGTGCGGATACCTACAGCTTGTCGAGGTGCTCCTGCAAATTCCTCCATTTTCTGTTCAAGGATTGCAATCTGTGTGTCAGCCGTGAGAGCTGTTGCATCAATCTTTAGTGTCTCAATGTCTCCATCGTCGCCTAAGAAAATCTGCGCAAACGGTTGCCAATCGAACTCCTCAACCTGTCCCTTGATCTTAAGAGGAGGATGGGCAATCAGGTCAAACAGGTCAGCCTTGATGTTCTCTAAATGGTCAATGCGGTACTGCATACCCACTAGGTTATCTAGCGGTCCCATGCCGTACAGGTTATCAGGACGCTTACGCCACTGAGTACCTACACTAGTTTTCTCTCCAGACCATGTAGGTATAGGCTCGTCACGTAATACTGTGGTGCGATCCATCACCGTGACCACACGGTTACGCAGGTACTTCTGATCTGCCTCTAGGTACATGTCACCCTTGAACTCAAGGATCTCTACCCAGCCAGTCTTAAGATACTGAGAGTACGTACCAAAGCCGTCGATCTGCATACCGAATGCTTTGTCGATATCACTGTCCCGGTAAGCAGCCAGCTCCTCTCTGTTCTTCTTGATCCTGTCAAGAGCAGACTTCAGATACCCAGCACTAGGATTCTCTTCGATCTCTTTTTCGATCTCACCAATGCTCTTGATATACCGTGTGATCTCAGGAGACTCACCTATACTGGGAGCAATCGGATTAATACAAATATCCAAAGGGCTGCGACGTATAGCACGAGGGCCTTGTTTAATAACTTCCAGTTCACCATCTACCTCGTGGTATTCTTTAATGTATTCACAATCTGCAAATACTGTGCCGTAATCAATATAATCATATATCATTTGGTCTACTACATCAATAAAATTAAATTGACGTAGCTTATTAGCGATATACGCTTGGATTACTTCTGCCTTTGCTTTAGTTGCAGAGTCTGCATCATACGCTTCCCAACGTAACCAGTTATCATTAGGAAACAAAGCAGACTTATAGTTAGCGTGTAGGTTATCTCGGATCTGACAAATCTTAGGCAGCGTGGTTTTGTTCTTCCAAGGTAGCTGCGAGTTAGTAGTAGTAGTGGTATCCGTAGCAAAAACGTAGTTCCGCAGTTCACGCTTCTGCTGTTTCCACTCCGCACGAGCCATGTCCCACTCACGCCAGAGATCAGACACTCTCTCTGCGAGATTATCTTTGGTAATGGCTTGTTGAATCTGGGCTACTTTACCTGCCATAATGTTCTCTTATCAGCCAGCAAATGCAACACCGCCGAAGCGGGAATCAAACACTACATTGCTCTTGCGTAGTTTATTTGTGTTCCTTGTAGGTGCCACTGCGATATCAATAGCTGCTGTTAGCGCGTCCTTGATATCATCATGCGGCGGTCTAGCAAGCATTAACTCTTCTTCAAGTAACGTACACATGCCGTTCTTTTGGTGCCATATTTGCATGTTATCATACTTAGGTTCTAATGTAGCAGCGATACGCTCTTCTTTAGAACCAGAGTGTCTAGTAGGATTATGCTCGTCAATGCTTAACATAAGTCCATTAGGCACAATGTATGAATCTTTAAGTTCCTTAACTAACACCTTCTGAGCTACTGATACTTCACACCGGATCTTTCTAAAGCCCCACTTCATGTGTAAGTTAAGCAGGGCATCGTAGTAACTCTTGATCTTATCTGTTCTGAATCTATCAATATCTAATACGTAGATCCTGTTCTCTGCATCAATACCAATAACTACAATAGCTGTGTAGTCTGCTTTTTTGTTCAGACTAAAAGCAAAGTCCATTGCTGCGACTATGTTCAGCTTACGATCCTTAAAGAACCAAGCCCCTCTGTCGTTAGTCAAGAACTTAGAATCAAAGTACTGGAACTTATCTCTACTGATTCTGTTACTTGTCGGATCATTAGGATCATTGTAGTACTGTGCGTAGAACTGAGTTGTGTCTACGTACTTAGCTTTCTTTCTTGCCAGTTCTTTTAGGTCAAAGCCAAACAGCTTACCGTCATGCCGCATCTCACGGGGCCAGAGGAACACCCCTTCCTGCTCTACTACTCTCTGGAATACCTCGTACACTCTGTCAGTGTGAGAGAACTCACCGTTCTCGTCGAACACTTCTTCTTCCATTTCAATCAGTGTCTGGTACAGATCTCTCGGGTGATACCGTGTACCGACTACGATCTCATGCGCCCCTGTGGTTTCGATACTCGCCAGTTGTGAATACAACGATGCAACCTTCGAGCGCCCTTCATCAGTGTATGCGTTCCCAGGTACAACAAGATCGTCGAGATACACACGGCTAGCATGGAATCCAGTGATGTTAGTGGTGATTCCAGCAGCTTTGATACTTGGATCTCGAACACCTTCACTCTTCCTCAAAGGGTGGTCTACGATGATCTCGTTAGTATTCCAACGCTCTCTCATGCCTTCTTCTAGGTTCACCATCTCAGGCCAGTACCTGCGGTAAACTTCTGAAGTCAGGATCTGCTTGATTGCATACAGTTGCTTCTCTGCAAGGTCTGCCGTAGCAGACACGTACAGGATAGTCTCTGTCGGATCTCTCGTTAAATCCCATGCACAGCGCACTGCAGCACAATGGGACTTCTGGTGATCTCTCGGTAGTAGGCAGAGCTGGTTGTCCTTAGCAGAAGGTCTTGTCCACCAATCGAACAACTCTTTGTGTACCTCGCCATACACCCTGTGAGGATTAACCAGACGAGCAAAGCTGTACAGGTCTTCTTCAGCTTTTTTGCGTATCGCTTCAAGACTCAAGACCTAACCTCTTCAGATCCTCTGCGAATTCTTTTTCAAGCAATGCATCCTGACGTAGCTTACCTTCCCTCTCAGCCTTGCTAGGACGCCCTCTCTTGCTCTTCCAAGACCCCTCTGCTAGCCACCTAGCAGCATTCACGTTTCCTTCCTGAGCCTGCTTTACAAGCCCTCTCATGCCTGTGCTACGCAGCTTAGCGGATAACTCTTCTTCCCACTCGTTGTACTTCAGCTTAGTAGCCAGCAGATCATTAGCTTTGATTTTCTTCCAATGATCCCAGTCCCCATCAAAAGCCATCTGCACAAACAGATGTTCCGTAGGGTCCATGCAATCCATGTACAGTCTACGTAAGGACGGGTACATCACACCGTCTTTCTCGTAGTCATAATCCTTCATAGTGTATGAAGGCGGAATATCATCATGCGACATCTCAAGAAACAGTGACTGCGTTAACCTGACGCCTTGAGGGTTCTTCAAAGGGCCATGACGTTGCATTACTCAGCCTCATTCCAAGGTAGTCCGAAAGCATTAATCTGCGGAGACTCTTCTGCTTCTGCTTGAAGAGCAGCTTCAATGCCTGCCTTG
>CALBDR010000459.1 GCA_937927525.1 uncultured Candidatus Melainabacteria bacterium | reverse complement strand
TATTCAACATGAATCCTGGTGTTGAAGATCCTTCAACAAGTTGACCACCTTCATGTAAGAAATAGTTAATAATATTCAATCTATCTAAGCCTATATCCCCTATTACGGGTGGTGTAGCAGAACTATTGTTAACAGCAGCACCCAATCCATATTGAATATTGTGCAAGTCTGTAAGTAAACTTTGCATTGATTGAGCAGCATAACCTCCAGTTTCTTTAAAGTCATTTAGCCATGTCGTGAGATCAGTTGATGCCAACCCTTGAGCAGTTAACTCAGCGTTAATAGCATCAATAGTTTCATCTACGTAGTTATAATTCAGGTTATATTGGGTGTCTGCAACATCAGCCGTAGCATCATTTGCACTTTTAGATAAATCTATACTTCTATAATTAATATCTATATTAATACCTCTTTCTGGTATAAAAGTGAAACCAGCTGCTCCTTCACCATTTATATGAGCAGGACCAAACTGCATAGTAGTAACTTCAGAGAAAGTAATACCACTTTGAATAGTCCTGTCTACTTGATCTGTTTTATTTCCGACAGAACCTCTTAGTAAAAGAACACTGTTAAACCTTGTATTTAGAGCAATATCACCTACGTTTTTAACACGTTCGTTAATTTCTCTTTGTAGAGCGTTTCTTTCATCAACGCCGTTAGTACCATTAGCACCTTGAATCATTAATTCTCTGATCCTTTGGAGGTCATCTTGCATTGATTGGATTTGACCTTCTGCTACTTGAATTAAACTTATACCATCCATCTGGTTTTGCATAGTCTTTCTATATGCTTTAACATCAGATGTGATTCTTTGAGCAATCGTCATACCTGCTGCATCATCACCAGCAGTGATTACTCTTTTACCAGTAGATAATCTTCTTGTAGTTATCTCTAACTCTCTACTGTTAGACCTTAATGCAGCTTGTGCATCTAAACTAAGTCTGTTTGTATTAATTACTAGTCCCATTGTTTACTCCTCAATGTGTGAATTTGAAATGTGTTGTGTGTTGTGCGTTTGTAAGTTGTGCGTGCTTACATAAATAAATAACGGAGTTTTTACGCAGATCCAGATCGGGATTTTAGTTGAAAATCTTCTAATTTTTTAAGACTTTTATTTAGTCTAGAAGTGCTTCTCTAAAAGTACTAAGTTAAGGAGTTCCTACTAAAGAGCAAAGTTGAGTTTGTTCTTTAGCTTTAGTAAGAACTAATGAATTTAAAGTCTTTAGCTGATAAGTAAATTCTCTCTATGGTTCATTCACTTTAGATGGAAGCTTATAGTCACAAAGTTGAGAAATACGTTTTAGACACTCTTCGCTTACATCATTCAGGTCATCTGTTTTCGAGAAATAATAAGGATCTCCAACTTTTACAATAATTTTTTTTCTGGAGTTAGGATTTTTTTTATTTCTATAGCTAATTCCTATAGGAACTAGTGGGGTCTTGCAGAGTCTAGCCAGGAAAGCAGCTCCAGTTTGAGCTTTTCCTAGTTCATCAGTTTTGGAGCGAGTGCCTTCTATAAAGACAAGCAGTTTCCAATTATCTTTTTTTTGAATGTTTATGATAGTTTTTTTCGATGAAGAGCCAGGTTTATCTCGATCTAAATAGATAGCAGAGCAAAGACTAATTAAGTCTGCGAAAAATTTATTAGTAAATAGTTCCTTTTTAGCAATAAAGGCTGAAGGACTATTTAACAGCGAACCTATTATAGGGGGATCGAACATTGATTTATGGTTTGCTGCGCAAACGTAGCTTTTATTAGGATCAAAGTTTTTAGAATATTCAACTTCTATATCATGCGTAGCGTAGAAATAAACTAAGCATAAAAACTTTGCGATTGAGAACATTATTAGGGCTGGGGCACTACCGTAAAATTTGTTCTTGTCTATAAAGCCTAGGATCTTATCTGAATGAGCCATTTTTTGATATCATTACTATAATACATGGTATTTTTTGAGACTAAAGCTAAGATTTCTCTTGATCCTATAGTTGGATTGGTACAAAAAGCAAGTGAAGACTCCTCTCCTGATAAATTACTTGCAATAGTAGGTTCAGCAATGGATGATGCTGGTATGTTAATTGTACCTTCTGCTGTTAATGAAGCCGCAAAAGAACTGGTGGAAGCTGGATTAAGCATGAGCTATGCTCCTAGTGGTGGGATAAATGACTTAGCCCCTTTAATTTCTCAAGAGTTTATCGGAAAAGATACCTTAAAAGATTTATACGATGAAAATATAAGAAGAGCTGAAGTAGTTACTTGTGGCGGCACTAATGCGATTTCAGCTACTTTAATGACATGTACTAAGCCTAGTGATCCGATAATCCTTCAGAGACCACACTGGGCTGGTTACGATAGTATTTCTTTAGGTATCGGTAGAGCTAATATTTATAATTTCGAGTTACTCAAAGAAAACGATGAATTTAATTTAGCGAATTTCAGTAAAACAGTTGATAGAGCTGTTAAAGCTCTTCCTAAAGAAGCTAACTCTAAAGTAACCTTAATTTTAAATACTCCGTATGATAATCCTTTAGGAAAAGACTTAGGTGTAGATGTTTGGGAGCAGATCGCAGAGGTTTTAGCTTCTTATAGAGATCAAGAATTTTTAATAATTTTGGATATCGCCTACATAGACTTTGGTCCTAATGCTAAAGATTATAATAAACTGGCATTCTTAAAAGACTTCTTTAAAAAAGTAAATAGTGAGAAATTAAGTATAGTCGTAGCTGGTACTTTATCTAAAAGCTTTGCTATGTATGGAGCGAGAGTTGGTGTTACTACATTACTTTCAGCATCCTATGAAAATGTTTCTAATTGGAAAGATGCTGTCGGAGGTACCCTTAGAGGAACTGTAAGTAATCTTTCTAAAACTAGTCAGGAAATAGCTTTTAAGATATTGACCGATGAAGCGAAGCTCGCCAATGTTCATCAATTTCAAAAAGACACTGTAGGCTTAATTCAGAAAAGAAAGGAACATTTCTTAAATACGATTAGCCCTAATCTTCCTGAAGAATTAGCTTTAATTAAGCCTGATGGTGGTTTTTTCGTTTCATTTAAAATTAAAGATGAAGTTCTAGAAAGAGTTCCTGATATCGGAGCTAGACTTTCAGAGACTTTTATTAGAAGCAGTACTTATATCCCTGTTCTTTTAGATCAGTATTTAAGAATTCCTGTTTGTGGCTTGAGAGAAGAACTTTTAGATCAGGTAACAGAAAGACTTTTAAAATATACTCAGGAAGTGCTTGCGCCGGTATAAATTATAGAAATGTCTCAAATGCTCTTAGTATCTTCTGTAGCAAGGCTTGCAAATAAATTAATGGCTGAGTTGACTTATTTGTCAATGATGACTTTAATTTATTTGTGTAACGTAGTTACAGGAGATAATGGGAGGATTTGTGGATAAGGCGGTGTTAATAGATATAGTCGAACCTGATTGTACGAAGAAGGAAACTGAACTTCGTTTAGAGGAGCTTAATAGTTTAGTTAAAACCTATGGAAGTATATCTATTGAAAATCTTGTTCAGAAAAGGGCTCAGCCAGCTTATAAAACTTATGTCGGGACTGGAAAGTTAGAGGAGATGTTAGATTCCTTTGAGAGCTTTGATGAGTTAGATGTAATTATTATTAATAATATTTTAAAACCTCGTCAAATTTATAATTTGGAAGAATTTTGTACTAATTACCAGATCAATAAACGAAAAGAGGATAGAGAGCGTTTTGAAGAAGAAGGAAGCTCTAAAACTTCAGTCAGTAGATGGGAAAATCCTAAGAAAATTAAAGTCTGGGACCGTGTTGATTTAATTTTGAAGATTTTTGATAAACACGCGAGTACCGTTGAAGCGAAGTTGCAGATTGAGCTTGCGAGTATTAAGCATATGGGACCAAGGATTTTTGGTATGGGTTTAGAGCTTTCTCGTCAGGCAGGTGGTATCGGTACTGTAGGTGCTGGTGAAACGAATACGCAGATGATGAAACGTCACTTGCAGAAGCGCCAAAAGCTTATAGAAAAGAAGATTCAAACCTATAGTGAGGTTCAACGTCGTCACCGTGATTCTAGGAGAAGTAAGAATTTTAAAACTATAGCTTTAGTGGGATATACGAATGCTGGTAAAAGTACTCTGAAGCGTTCACTCACAAAAAAACAGAACACTTACGTAGCTGATGAATTATTTGCTACTTTAGACTCTACTGTAGGGGAGCTGTTTCTACCACAGTCACGTAAAAAAATGATCGTGGCAGATACTATCGGGTTTATTCAGGATTTACCTCCTGATTTAATCGATGCTTTTAAATCTACTCTAGCTGAGATTATTGAAGCTGATATTATTTTTCACGTGATAGATATATCTGATGAAAATATCTTTCTTAAAATCCAAGTCGTAGAGGATATTATGGCTCAGATAGGTGTAAGTGAGGATAAGGATAAATATTATATTTTCAATAAAATGGATAAATTAGATAGGCTTGTTGAAGAAGGAGAAATGACTTTTGAGAAGAAAGAAGAATTGATATTTGAGTTAAAAGCTCGTTTCTCTGAGTACAAGCCTATCTTTATTTCTGCAACAGATAAATCATCGTTGCAAGAATTGATAGCTGACATGGATGTTAAGGCTTTAGCTGCTTATTAAGTGATGTTGCTGTTATAGTTAGTGATAATTTTTTCAACTAAACTAGCTTCAACAATTCCACCATTTCTCAAGGCTTTTAAGGTGTCATAGCTTGGTCTTTTAAAGTCAAGAGGGTTTGTTCCAAAGCGGTTATTTTTTGCGTATTCATTAGCTAAACGCATTCTAACATCATCTGGAAGTAAGGAAGTATTAACTGTAGGTTTTAACCCAACTACTACAGGGTCACCATCTTCATTTTTTTTAGTTACCTGAATAGGTATTCCAGCGTAATCTTGTGCATTAGGGTTAATTGTTATTTTTGTTTTTTTAGGATTGAAATAGTTATAGTTATAGTTATCGTCACTTCTAGTTAGGTTTGTTTCAACTTTCTGGTATTGTTCCTTGTTTAGTGTTACCAAGATATTTCCACCAACTTGATTGGAATTATCTTTGATGATATTAAATAGGTTATCTTCCCCAGCAAAAGCCACTTGGATGGTACTATGTTGTTCTGGTGTTAAAGTTAATCTATATTCTTCGGTAGGGGTATTTCTATCACTAATAGTTCTTACTTTTTCTGCCTTTGTTACCCAAGAGGTGTCTCCACTAATTAGTGTTTCTGGAGCTGGAGCCACAACTGTAAGGGCTCTATTAATAGTATCTTTTAAGCTAGCTTGATCTCCATGGCTAATGCCTGTTGGATCAAAGTTATCTTGTATTAGATTTTTAGCCCAATAATCAGCATTTAACACATTTGTATTATAATGATCTTGCCATGGGAACCTAGTATTCTGATCCTGTGCTTTTTCAAGTGCAGTAATGACGGTCTGTCTATAATTAGGATCATTCTTTAATCTTTCAAGATCTTCTGTGCTAGATAATAACTCAGTACTATTAAGTCCTTTTTCAATTTCTTCAGGTGTTTTACTGCGACCAACTTCAATTTCAGTAGGTATTCCATCACCTTCTTTAACATTGTTCATGTCAATCGCTTTTCCATTTTCTTTATTAAATGCTTGTGCTTTTAATTTAACAGGGTTTTCAGTTGTACTTGATTTTAGGGTTTCTAGAAGACCTTTATCGCCCATAAGCTTTTTATTAGCTTCATTATCTTCATTATCTTCAGGTCTTTGTGAAATTAAAGTGTATTTATCATTAGTATCTACTAATCTTTCTACAGTTACAGGTTCATCTGAGCCTGCGGGCTTATAGCTATATTTAATAGCGACTTGAGTGTCACTTAACCCATTTTCACCAGGTTTAGAGATAACTTCTATACCTTTACCATTCTGCTTTATAGCGTTATTAGTAATGTAAGCACCATTTTGTAATCTAATGGTTGCATCTCCTTCTGCATTAAAGTCAGAGATGTCCTTTCTAAGAGCAGCTAGCCTTTGTTCGGCTTCCATTTCTTGCTCGTTAATTTCATCTAAACGATTTTGTTCCTTCTTTTCTTCATCTTTTTTCAGCTTATCTTCATATTCTTTAAGCTGATTTTCAATTTTATTTAAATTGTCATAGGCTTGTCTTACAGCTTCATTTTTCTTTTGAGTTTCAGTGTCATTTTTTGATAAATCGATATTTCTATTATTTGCTGCTATTATTGCTTGGTTTTTATCAATTTCAGACTGTACAGCATTGAACTGTTCTCCTGAAGCAATAGTATTTACTTTAGTAGTATTAGTTCCTTGAATAGTAGTTTCACCACCTAGTCTTAGAGTTTTATCTGTGCCTGTCATGGTTTTCCCATCTTCTGCTACTGCTTTTATAGTAGTTTCTGATTTAGTAACTTCTTTCGTTTCGTCCTGAATAGTTTTTGCTACTTTATTCCAAGTCGTGTTTACTTGTTCTTCGTTTAAAGTTTGTCCTTCACCTGAGTTATTTTGAACTGGGCTTGTTTCAGCTTTTTGAGTAGCTGCAGTAAGTTCTTCTTTTTTAACGAAGCCATCTTCACCTGCTGTTTCAGTAACTTTGTCATTATTTACTTGAGTATCTTCAGGTTTTGCAACATTCGCTGCTTGAATAAATAATTTTGCTTCTATACCTTTTGCTGCATTTAAAATTGCATTCATGGTTCAACTCTCCCAGTTATTTCTTTCTCTCTATATGCTTCTACAATGTACGTAAATACAATATTTCTTGATAGAAAATTCCTTAACCCTTTCTTAATCAGGGATAGAGCATTTGCGGTAAATTTACTATATTGTGCTACGTGATAGAAATTTGTTGCTAGAATAGAAATTATGAAACAAGCTAAAGTAACAGTTATAGGTGCAGGTAATGTAGGAGCGACAGCGGCTCAAAGACTTGCTGAGAAGAATATCGCAAATGTAGTTTTAATCGATGTAGCAGAAGGAATTGCTAAAGGTAAGTCCTTAGACCTTATGGAAGCGCGTCCAGTAGAACTTCATGATAGATATATCATTGGTGGAGCAGATTATTCACTTACTGAGGGTTCTGACATCGTTTTAATGACTGCAGGTTTAGCTAGAAAGCCTGGTATGAGTAGAGATGATTTACTTAAAAAGAATGCTGAAATTGTAACTGCTTGTATTGAAAACGCTTATAAATATTCACCAGATGCTATCTTTATCGTAGTTTCTAATCCTGTAGATGCTATGACTCAGTTAACTTACCAGATCTTAAATGCTAAAGGCGTGGATACTAAGAAGATTATTGGTATGGCAGGTGTACTTGATAGCTCAAGAATGGCATTCTTTATCGCTGAAGCTTTAGATGTTTCAGTTAAGAATATTCAACCATGTGTTTTAGGTGGTCATGGTGATGATATGGTTCCAGTTGCTAGATATACTACTGTTGCAGGTGTGCCACTCACTGAATTACTTTCTGAAGATAAAATCCAGGCTATTATAGAAAGAACTCAGAAAGGCGGTATTGAGATAGTTAATCACTTACAGACAGGCTCAGCTTTCTACGCTCCAGCTAGTTCTTCTGTAGAGATGATTGACGCTATTTTAACTGATAAAAAGCAGATACTCCCATGCTCTTGTTTGCTTACTGGTCAGTATGGAATTGAGGGAGTGTTTGTAGGAGTTCCTACTAAGCTAGGCTTAAATGGTATTGAAGATATTATGGAACTTAATTTAGATGAGAAAGAAATCGCTGATCTTAGAGCTTCTGCTGATTCTGTAAAAGCTAATGTTAAGAAGCTTGAAGAATTGAGAGCAACAGCCTAAATGACTTACTAATTCGATATCAGTAGCCATAATTTCAAATTGATCTCAAATATTTTGACTAGACGCCTGATTTAACTGATCAGGCGTCTTTTTTGCTATAATATATATACACATTAAATGTTTAGTGTAATTACTAGTTCTGAACTATTTAAGCAGTCCAAAATTTGGATTCAAACTGCTCTGCAATCAGTCAAGAATTTAGTTAAGAAATTCACTGTATCAAAGCTTAGTGAAAAAGAACTTAAGGCTTTGCATGCTAAGCCAAAGAACGAGAAAGCTGAAAAATTAGATAGATCTAAGCTTAGTGAAGATGAGATTAAAATTTTGGACTTAAAGCTTGGGGAGATGAATACATTATGTAAAAAAGTTCTTCCTCGAAGCGGTGATGTTGGCTTGTTTTTCACTAGTCCTGATAATCCTAAAGATCCTTTAGCGAAGTTAATGGATATCACTGTTTTTAATTTAATGAGAAAAATAACTGCTGAAAAGTCAAAGAATGATGATGAATTAATTAATTATTTAGGTGAGGAACTCGCTAAAATAATCCCCGTCCATGTCGGTGCAATAGTTAATAATAACGGTAAATATGAAGTTATTCAAAGTGATTTTAGAGGGATTAAAAATAAACTTAGAATAGAAGATTTAGAGGATTTAACATATAGGTCTATTAAATATGGCTCTAACATGAGTTTATACCAGGCAGGTTATACTTCAGATCCTAGTTCTTTAGTTAATAAATATCGTAAAACTTCTGATCAATATAATTATTCAATTTCTACAGTCCTAGGAAGAGGAGTAAACGTAATTACGAATGGACTCTTAAGTCAAGTCTTAGAAAATATTGAAGCCAATAAGGAGAGCCTTGTTGAAAAAATAAGGGACTCTAAGTTAGTCGATAATATCCAAACTAGGCTATTGAAGATAAGAGAGAATTTAGATAAAGTAAAATTGATCGATAAAAATAAAAAATTAGATATGAAAAAGAATCTAAGTAACACCAAAAATGGAAACAAAGAATCCAAAGTACGCCTAGATACTATTTGTGTTGACTTCATTATTGATGATTTATTAAATAAAATAGTACCAAATAATACTGCGCGCTTATTAATTAAAGGCTCAAGGATAAGTAAAGAAAGATCTCAAATCACACCTAATTCACTTGAGAAGTTATTCCAAAATAATCTCTCATGTAACCCATACGATAATCATGTGAAATTTGGTGAGTTAGTTACTGTTTAAAACTACTTAGCTAGCCGCCGCTGGCTTTTTCTTAGGTGGCTTAGGAGTGTAACCTTTCATCTTAAAGTATTCTCTAGACTGAGTCTGGCTAAGAGTTAATCTCTTAATATCATAGACTAGGTCTTCACGAGTTTCTTCAGACATCTCAAAGTCAACAGTGTTAATAATACAGTCAGTTGGGCAAACTTCAGTACATAATCCACAGAACATGCACAAGCCATGATCGATATAGAACTGAGATGATTTAGCTTTAACATTATCGTGGGGGATAACAGAAATACAGTTATCAGGGCATACTCTTTCACATTGTTTACATGCGATACATAAATGCTCACCAGTGTTAGGGTCTACATTTAATGCAAGTCTATGCCTTGACCTAGCATAAAGCTCAGGCATTTTATTAGGGTAGTCATTAGTAATAGGATCTCTTGTGGTATTTTTAGCTACAGTGAACATACCTAAAAATATGTTATAAAGACCGCTTCCAAATTTAGTAACTGGTTTAAATATATCTAGAACTGAACTCATAATTTAATATACTCCAAAATCATTGCCATCAAGAATATAATACCCAAAGATATAGGAATTAAGTACTTCCAACCAAATTCCATTAGCTGGTCTTGTCTTAATCTAGGAAGGGTAGCTCTAATCCAGATAGCGATTAAAAACATTACGTAGATTTTAACTAGTAAAGCAACAGATGAAAGAACCCATGTTAAGTTTAATCCTTCAAACATTCCGTAAAAGTTACCGATTAATGGAAGCTCAAAAGAGACATTACTTAAAAGGTTATAAAGGTTTTGTTCAGTAACAGCGTCAATAGGAAGGTGAGAGCCACCTAGGAAAAGAATTGAGGCTATAGCTGAAGCGATAAATAAGTTTGTGTATTCTGCTAAGAAAAATAATGCAAATTTCATACCACTAAATTCAGTATTGAAACCAGAAACTAATTCAGACTCAGCTTCTGGAATATCAAATGGGATTCTGTTAACTTCAGCAGTCGAGGCAGTTACAAAAATGATAAACAAAGTTACACAAAGAAGTATGAAGATTAAAGTTATGAAACCTTCAATGAAACTACCACCTGAACTTGCAGTTAAGTTTAATAACCATGGTAATTTACCATGACCAAATAAATTCCAGTTTAGAATACCACCTGCTTGAGAGTCAGAGATTTTCACTAAGTTTACTGAACCTGAAAGCATGATAATAGCAATCATAGAAAGAACTAAAGGTATCTCATAACTTACAGCTTGAGCTGCTGCTCTTAAACCACCCATAAGTGAGTATTTATTGTTAGAAGCCCAGCCAGCCATCACTAAAGACATAGTTCCAAGAGAAACAAAACCCAGAATAAAGATTAAGCTAATATCCAAGTCAGTATAAGCAAAACCACCTAATTTATTAGATGCAACTGCAAGTAATGGTAAAAATACCACCATCGATGGAGCAAAGAAAAGTGCTGGCGCTAAAGTGAATAAAATTGGATCAGCACCTTTAGGCATAGTATCTTCTTTAAATAAAAGTTTAAAAGCGTCTGCAAGTGTTTGAAGACCACCATTAGGACCTACTTTATCAGGACCAACTCTCATAGTTAGCAATGATAAGAATTTTCGTTCACAAAGCACCATGAATAAAGCATTTACAGGGATGATAGTCGCAACTACAACTGTAGGTGCGAGGTATGAATGAATATCAGCAAGTGTAGTGAAAATTGATTTATCAATTCCTGGTAACCACATAGGCAGTAGTTTATTAATTACGAAAGGAGCTTTCCAAGCAAAAGCAACTCCAGCACCTGCAGCAGCTAAAAAGATTATAGAAAGCCAAGTAATAGCTAGCAAAATAAATTTAATTGCTTGGGCTAGTGCCGTTTTAGTCGCAAACTTTTCACGTGGGTGAAAGCTTGATAAAAGATTTAAGTCTACAGCTTTTGAATTCATTCCTAAGATATTATAACTTGATTTTTAATACTTGCAATCTTTAATATTTAAAGATCTTCGTTTTTTACCATAACGAAGGATAGTGTAGCAGTACATGTATCTTCACCATCTACACTAGCTTTAACTTCAAACTTTCCAAATGGAAATCTAAATTTAGTTCTAGTTACCTCTAGCTCTAATTTATCACCAGGTACCACCATTTTTCTAAATTTAGCGTTATCAAGACCAGTAAATATGCCTGTGTAACCTTCTTTATACTGAGGTATAGCAAGAATACATAAGCAGCAAGTTTGAGCTAAAGCTTCTACTTGAAGAACTCCAGGCATAATAGGAGCATCTGGAAAGTGTCCTTGGAATTGAGGTTCATTCATAGAGATATTTTTATAACCTTTAGCATACAAACCAGCTTTACATTCTGTAATTCTATCCACCATTAAGAATGGATATTTATGTGGAAGTAATTTCGAGATTTCTTGAACATTAAAATTTATAATTTCAGAATTCTCTGCTTTCTCGGCTAATTCTTTCGCTTCTAAGGTTTCAGTCATCATTTCTTCTCTTAATATAATCTTATACAATAATTTCCTCTACAGTTTCAGCTAAATTAAATTTACTGTGAATAGCTTTTACTGCTTCTTCTGCGTGCTCTAAGTCAATAACGCAACTAATCTTAATTTCGCTAGTCGTGATCATTTGTATATTAATCCCTGCATCAAATAATGCCGTAAACATTTCAGAAGCGATACCAGGTTTGTTTAACATACCTGCACCTACTATTGAGATTTTTGCGACACTTTCATCGTGAACCACTTTCTCTGCTCCTACTTCTTTAACTATTTCTTCAGAAATCTGTATAGCTTTTCTTAAATAGTCTTGATTTACAGTAAAAGCTATATCGATAATTCCTTCACGCGCAACAGATTGAAGAATAACGTCTACACTTACATTGTTAGATGCTAGGGTCGTAAAGATCTTTGAGGCTATACCAGGAGTGTCTGGCACACCTATGAAACCAAGCTTTGCTTGTTTTTTATCTAATGCCACACCTGTAACTGCTTGGGTAAGTTCCATTTTTTCTACCTCACTTAATTTTATAACTTTTGTACCTTTATCTTCAGGTTTAAAACTACTTCTTACGCTTAAATCTATGTCGTATTTCTTAGCAAGTTCCACTGATCTAGGGTGAAGAACTTTAGCTCCTAAGCTTGCAAGCTCGAGCATTTCCTCATAGCTAATAATATCTAATTTCCTAGCTTCAGGGATAATACGAGGATCAGTGGTGAAAACTCCATCTACATCAGTATAAATATCACATTTTTGTGCACCTAGCGCTGCTGCTACCGCAACAGCAGAAGTATCTGTACCTCCTCTGCCTAGAGTCGTAACTTCACCACAGTCGGTGATTCCTTGGAAGCCTGCTAGTACTACTATCTCACCTTTACTTAAGTGAGCTTGGATTCTGTCTGTTTTTATCTTAGCTATTCTAGCTCTGTTGTGAGCTCTTTCCGTAATAAAACCGGCTTGCCAAGCAACAAGTGAACTAGCCGCATAACCCATTTCATGAAGACACATAGATACTAATGATGCGGTTACCTGTTCACCAGTGGAAAGTAACATATCAAGTTCTCTACCTTCTGGAAGAGAATTAAATTCTTTAGCTAG
>CALBDR010000458.1 GCA_937927525.1 uncultured Candidatus Melainabacteria bacterium | reverse complement strand
TACTCATTACAGACGTTAACCAAAAGAAAAACCGTCATTTGATTGGCGAAATATTTGAAGTATTCTGGACCCCTTTAGAAACCAAAGACGGAGCAATAGCTTTGCCTACCGTTACTGGAGAGGTTGAGTTTTGTGATGATATTAAAGGACTTATTTTAGACCCCGACTTCGTGTTTGATATAAGACATTTAGAAATATTGGAGATATTTGACGATAATGTAGCCCAAACTGAATTAACTTACAAATATTTTTTAGGAAAGCTGAAAGAGGAGTTTATCATATGAGCAGTAAATTTAGCACAAAGAATTTAATCTACGAAGTAAACAGGCTTAAGCAAGAAAACGAAGAGCTTAAGAAGAAGCTAGAAGAGTTTGAGAAGCAGGATACTTGTGGTAGTTGTGATAAACCATGTGAGAATAATTGATGTGTAACAAAGGGTGAAAAGTGATATACTATGCTTGCTATATATTGTTCATGTTAGTTTTGATTGCGGAGCTAAAATGCAGAGAATATTTCAAGAAATACAGTAAATTTGATTAGTAAGATCAGCCATCAAGCCTATCTTAGGGCATTGAAATGAGACATTATAAGAAAAAATACCATATGGATTGCAATGATTTGGATTTTAAGCCCAAAAAGATGAAGTGCTATGAGGCTACAAATAGACAAGATGCCCAAAGAGAAATTAAGAAAGAGCTTAACGAACTAGAAGAACATGATATAAAGAAGCTCAGGCACGATATTGAAATGCAGATGAGCTGGGATTGTTACCAGAAAGAAAAAGAGGCAGTCAGAAAGGGCGAGCCTTATAATTGTACTTGTTCAGACCCAATGAAGTGGAGTGATGAAGAAGTTCTTAAATGGCATGGTTTAGATGGAAGCAGATGATTGGTGTTTGCTCATACTATACATCGTGCTAGAGGTATTATTTTATGAACACTTTACTTTTTGAATATTATTGGGTAATTGGATTATTAATGCCCTTGATACTAAGGTTTATTGATCGCCCCACCGTTCGTATAGATTGGAGTGCATTATCTAAATTCTTAGTTTTTATGGTTATGGTGACATTTGTTAGATTTGGTATCATGGATGCTCAGGTTAAGCTTGGTGGAACTGTGCTGCCGCCAATACCAAGGCAAATAGATCTATGGTCATTATTGCTTGTATATTGGGAAGACTGTATATATGCAATCCCACTATATTACCTAGCTAAGTGGTTGAAAGGACGCTGGAAAATCTTATGGTGGGCAGCAGCTCTATTCTCTAGCTATCATTTCGCTATAGGTCATGTCTATCTTGGCTCACCACTATGGACAGCCATTACCTTCTTCTACCCTGTATTTATTTCATATCGTTATGGTATCAGATATGGATTTGGTACAGTCATGCTCGCACACATTATGTATGATATGTTTACGGTAATCACTGTAAAATTAGCACCTTGGATCGTCTATTGATTGTGGTATAATGTATGTGATGGTTGTTGTGTATTCCTTACTTCAACCTAAAATAACTCCATTGTTAAATGTTAAATTAGCCCCTTGCATGAGGGGCTTTTTTTATGGTATAATCTCAGGGAAGGCTGGTATCCTAGCAATAACTACCGTAGGCGTAACCTGCCTCTTATGACGATAAGTTAAGCGTAAGTCCATTGATTTGGCAAGCCATCTAAAAGTATAATACTATCATGGGTGCAAAGTGGTTAGGTTGGCGAGCTATCGCTTTTTTAGGAGAGTTATGAAAATTAGAGCAGATAAATTCACAGTTTTACCAGGTGATAAAAAGTTGGAGAAAATCCAAGAACAAGTACAATTATACAGTGATTGGTTTGATGAAGAAGAAATGGATATGAAATCTGCCAACCTATTAGCCACCATATATCTGAAAGTAAGTATGGATGAGGGTTACAGATTTGCCTTTAAATTTATTACTGAAGAAGTGTCTCACAAAACCATTGAGGAAGCTCCTAGAAAGAAAGGTTGTCTAGAGTATGTTGAAGATGGTGAGGCTGAAGCTTTATTACCTTTAGTTAAGAGAAGAATGAACTCTAAAAGACAGAGGAAAGCTTTTTTAAAGCATAAGGGAGAGTTTGTAGAAGAGTATTTTTTAATGTCAATGGTTATTCACACTGGGTTTGAAGCTGGATATAACAAAGCGCATACTTTAGAAGAAATAGCTAAAATAATATCTAGTGATCAAGAAAGAGCAGATATGTTAGTAGAATTATTTAAAGAAATGGTAGGTAAATCAATACCTGAAACAACGGAGTTATAATGAAAGAAAAGATTAAAGTAATTGTTCCACACTTTGCGGCTGGCGTAGCTGGTCTGGTATTAACTGGTATGGCTGGTAGTTTCGGTCTTGATGCAGGGTATCAACTACTACTTGCTTATGTACTTGGAGCTGCTGCTCATAGTCATGGTGCTGCATTTATTAAAAGGAAGATGAAGTAGGAATGAAACTACTAGCTAAGTTCAAATGCGAGAAGTGTGGATTTGAGTTTGAGATACCTCAGTTTGCAACAACATGTATTTTATGTAATAATAAGTATGTGAAGTGGTTAAACTACGAAAAGATTAGGAAGAAACTAGATAAGGAGAAAAATGAAAAGAAATGAAGATATATTAGGATGGGCTACACTAGTAATTGCTTTTATTTTTTACGGTGCAGATGGATATAATAGTAATTTTGGTAGGTTTTTTAACGGTATGGCTTTAGGTTTTTTTGGTAGATCTATCTATTTACAATTAAAAGAGAGGAAAAAATGAATATACCACCATTAAAAGAATGTATTAAGGGTAATGTACAGTTTGAATTCTATAGAAAGGGTTTTCTATACTATATATGTGAGAATGGGTTTCAATTTCGTGTACCAGTAGATGATTGTGGAGATGCTGCATTTAATAGAGAAGATAGGGCAATGCTTTTTATGAGATATATTCGTAAAGAAATTAAGTCTATGGAGAGTGTAGATGAAGCCAGGTGATTTAGTAAAGGTAAGAGATGATACAGGTGATGAGGTTGAAGGTGTGATCTGTATGAAGATCCAAGAGCAATCCCCAGTACCAAGATTTGTTGTATATTCATTTGAGCCAGGTGAGGTTGAAGGTCAAGAGGGTAAGAAATCTCATATGTTAGTGGCTGGAGCTATGTGGCTATTTGTTGTTAAAGAAGATCAGTACAATGTATTTCATGTAGATGGCTCAGGACCGTATGATTTTTATGTGGAGAAGAAATGAGTAAATTAATGTTATGTAATGAAAATGAAAAAAGTTTTAGAAGAATAACTTTTACTCACAGAAAAGGTGTGCGTTTTGCAAATCTAACTATTGGAAACAATAAGTATGACGGTCAAATCCTAGATGGTGAGATTGATGTGACATATTCTATGAAAAAAGACGAGGTGAAAATTCTCAGAGATTTCTTAGATCACGCATTAAAACAAATGGAGATAGAATATGACAGTTGAAATATTAAAAGTAATTATAGCTCTTTGTGCTATCAATTCTATCGAAGATAATAAAAGTGATTGGATGGAGTTTAAAAAGATGCAGAAGCTACAGAGAGAATGTCGAGTATATTATTATAACTGTTTTGAAGAGAAGAAAAAGGGTAGTATGGCTATTTTTGAAAGACATATTATTGAATGTGACGAGGAAAAGAAATGAATTTAATAATTGCAGTATTTTTATTACATTTTCTAGCTGACTGGGTTTTGCAAAGCCCTGAGATGGGAAGGCAAAAATCAAATAAATTCAAAGTGTTGTGCCAACATATCTCCATTATTTTCTTTGTAATATTTCTAGGTACAATCCCATTACTTGGTTGGAAAATGGCGGCTTTATTATCATTAGTTAATGCACTCACTCATGCAGTTGTGGATTGGAACATATGGAGATTTTATAAAACAACAGTATATTTAAGAAACAAAGGTATGTTTGAAGAAATGGGTGAGGAAAGAGCTACAGCATATTTAAAAAGACATTACAAGTATTGGCTAGATCCAGTATTTGGATATTTTCTAGGTACTGATCAATTAATTCATTATATATTATTATATGTAATTTATGGGATGTATGTATGACAGATTCATTTGATGGTTATGGAAAAGATAAGGTTGGAACAGTAAATGCTAATACAGTGCTTGATGTAGAAACTATTGAAGAAGCGGCTAAAAAAGCTGCAGAAAACTTTGGTGCTCCTAGTATTATTTCCTTTGAGGTGGATGAAGAGTCTGGGATGGTATTTTTTAAAAATGAGCAAGGTATTACCACAATGGTAATGTCAATTGAGGATTTTGAAGAACTTAAAAAGAGAGCAAGTGATGCTACTTAAAATACACGCTTGGATATATAGGACATTTGGATATTACTCCAATTATGCTAAAACAAAAGAGTGGAAACATATTGAGAAGAATTTGCAAAAATACTTTGATGAATATGTATTGAACAATTTACAGGCTGAGATGAAATTCGAGCATTATGTGGGGATATATATTGGGAGTTGGCAAGCAAAAAATGGATTTTATAGATCGAGCAAGCAATTTAAGAGAAGGCTTAAAAAATGGAAACTATAGTACAAGATTTATTCGATAAGGGTTTACATGAAATCCATGATGATGTACACTTTATAGTAGGAGCTGTAAAGTTAATGGAAACTCAAGAGATCCATGAGCTTCTTGTTCCTGAGTATGCAAAAGAAACAGTATTTGAGGCTTTAGATTATTATAATCTAGAGTATAGGATAGATTTTGGATATCCTGAAAGGGTAGTATGCTTCGTAAAATAATTATACTTTTACTGTTAAGTTCTTGTGGAAAAAATATTTTCCATAAAGACCATATACACAATCCTAGTAAAGATCCAAGAAAAAATGCTATATCTGATCCAGCATTTGATAATTATATTGCTAGTTTTGAATTTGATTACGATAGAGAAATAGGTGATATCCCTATTAATTTTAATGATTTAAAAGATCAAAAGGCAGGCGTTTGCTATACATGGTCATCAGGTCATGCAGAGATAGAAATAGATAGGAGTTATTGGGATACAGCTACAGAAAACGAAAAAACAGCGATAATTTACCATGAGTTAGGGCATTGTGAGCTTGGTCGTGGTCATTTTGATGCGATGAGAAAAGATGGGTGCGCATTGAGTATAATGAATTGGATCGTTATAAGAGATAAATGTATGGATCTTCATTTTGATGATTATATAGAGGAGATGTTTAGACAATGAGGGATATTAAGGGAAAATGCAAGAGATGCGGAAGCACTATTTTTATATGGGAGACAGCAGAGGTAGATGATGGCATTTGTAACAGTGTACATTGTGATGTGATTACTTCTGTAAAAATAGTAAGGTACTTTATATTTTTTATACTAACATTATTTTTAACAAATATGCTTTTGAGGGTTTAAATGTACACATATAAAATAAAAATTACAAGTGTTTATGATGGCGATACAGTCAATGGCACAGTTGACCTTGGATTTAATGTTAAGATGGATATCAAGGTAAGGCTTGCTAGGATTGATACACCAGAGCTTAGAGATAAGGATATAAAAAAGAAA
>CALBDR010000457.1 GCA_937927525.1 uncultured Candidatus Melainabacteria bacterium | reverse complement strand
ACACACGTAGACGATCTAATTTTCAGATCATTATGCACTGGAACTTCACAAAGAAAAACAGCTTTAGTTGCAGGAGTAAACCCGAAAACAATTGATTTACGGGTTAAATGCTTTGGAGAAGCCTGTATTAGAAATTTAGATTCTATTAGAAAGTCTGAAAATAGTAATGAGATTGCTTTTGATGAAATGGAGAGCTTTGAACACAGTAAATGTAAACCAGTTACTTTACCGATAGCTGTAGATATGGAAAGCCGGAAAATTATAGCAATCAGTAGTGGTAATATCGCTGCGAAAGGACATCTAGCTGAAATTTCTAAGAAAAAATATGGTCCCCGTAAATGTGAGCGTAGCAAAGCATTAGATGAAATGTTCATAGGGCTCAAGGAGGTGAAAAGTGATAATTTTGTGATTTTGTCTGATGAAAGCCCGCACTATCCAAAGAAAGTAAAAAAATACTTTCCAAACCATGAATATATGAGATTTAAGGGTAGAAGAGGCTGTATAGTCGGTCAGGGAGAACTAAAAGAGGGTGGCAAAGACCCTCTCTTTAATCTTAACCATACTTATGCCATGATCAGAGATGGGGTAAAGCGTTTAAGCAGAAGAACTTGGTGTACTACTAAAAAACTTATGAATCTTAATTTTGTACTTCACATCTATGCCTTTTTCCATAACCAGTTGATGGAAGGAATTCGACCAAAGATTTTTGATTTTCAGGAGTGAATTTCAGGAAAACTAGTCATAGTAAGGCTTTTACTTTTCATATGCATTTAACTGGGGCAGTTTTTAGCTATCAAGTATTAATCTCAACATTATCGATCAAGCGAGTCGCTCCCAGCTTAACTGCAACAAAAATCCTAGACCACTTAAAATCAA
The DNA here is from genome assembly GCA_937927525.1 of uncultured Candidatus Melainabacteria bacterium. Lineage (GTDB taxonomy): Bacteria > Cyanobacteriota > Vampirovibrionia > LMEP-6097 > LMEP-6097 > DT-14. The sequence continues at coordinate 2,708 of CALBDR010000457.1, read as the reverse complement.
CGTAGTCCACATCAAAGCCAAGCTGAACTAAATTCTCCTTAATATTCACCAAAGCACCATCAATCATTTCACGATTTGGCTCTAAAGATGAGTCTTCTAAGCGCTTTTTCTCTTCTGATAAAAGCTGGTAAATATTAGCCGCTAAAGCTTTTTCCTCTGAGCTTAAATAGTTATTTCGAGAACTCATAGCAAGTCCACTTGATTCACGGAAAATCTTTCCAGGTACCAGATCAATAATACTTTGCTGACGGAGTAACATATCTTCAAGAATCTTTAGCTGTTGATAATCCTTTTCACCAAATACCGCAAAATCTGGTTTAATCAGTTCAAAGAAATGATTAACGATAGTACAAACCCCATCAAAATGTCCCGGGCGCGAAGCGCCGCATAAACATGAACTCAATTCTTCACTAGCTTTCACTTTTTCAATAGACTCAAGATAAGCTTGATCAAAATCAGGGTAATAAAGAAAATCAATTCCAGCAGCGAGCAATTTAAGAATATCCTCTTCATATGTTCGAGGATAACTAGAAAAATCTTCACTGGGTGAAAATTGAAGGGGGTTAACAAAAATACTAACGATAGTCTTCTGAGCAATCTCTTGAGCTTTTTTCACTAAAGAGATATGTCCTGAATGTAAAGCACCCATAGTAGGTACATAAGCCAGTAATTCATTATCATTCTCCCAAACTGACTTTAAATTTTCATTCAATTCATCTAGGGTTCTAATGATTTGCATGGATCTTACTTTTCTTCACTAAATAATTCCAAGAGAATAAAGATAGTGGATGTAACATTTTCCTTTCATTTAAAACGTACTCAATTTTTTTCTGAACAGCTAAAAAGAGGGCTGCGTCTATATCTTGTTTTTTATTTATCAATTCCCGAATCATCTCCAGGTCTACACTAAGCTCTTTTTTATCTCGTCCAGGCTCAGTCATATCCGCAAGGAAAATTATCTTCGAAGCAAAACTCATACTTCTACCAGCAAAAGTATGCTCTTTAATAGCTTTTAAAATCACATGATCATAAATATCAAACTTCTCCTCAGCCAAAGCTGCTCCAACCCTGGCATGCAACAGATTAGGGCGATCCAAGTCTTCTTCATATATATCTAAACCATAGAATTTCGCAAGACTAATCTGGTCATCATTTGAAAACTCTTTCGCATAATCGTGCAACAATGCTGCGATTTCGATTTTTTTCAAATAATTATCATCTAAAAAAGTCTTTTCTTTTTCTAGGAAATCAAGACCAGAATCTTTAAGTAATTTTGCATAACTCAAAGCAGTGTTCCTAACAGCAAGCGTATGTTTTAAACGCTTTTCAGATAGATGGTTTTTGAGCTTAGCTTCTAATTCTTGAATATCCACAACTGAAATCATATTGTAACCTATAGTAAACCACTAAAGTTCAATGATAGTTAAAGGAAGCCCCATAAGTAGAATCTGTAATTTTTTTATAGCTTTAAGAGAGCACTACAAGCTTCTTTTAGGTGGAAGACAAATATTTGCAAGTAACAAGCCAGCGACAATAGCAATTCCAGTGAAAAATACTTTTATTAAAGTGTTTATCCCTAACACAGTGTCTTCTTGAAGCACTAATGATAAACCCCGAAGTCCCATACTTCCTGGGACTAAAAGAGTTATACCTGGTATTAATACAGTTACAGCTGGATGCTTAAAAAATCTAGCATAAAAACTACCTAATAAACTAACCGTAAATGCAGCAAGAAAAGTAGCAATAAATGGCTCACTACTAAAATCTAGAATAAATTTATAGGAACTATAACCTAAAAAAGCTGCTGCTAAAATCCAAAAATAATTTTCAAACTTAGTTTTCATAAGGACAGTAAAAGCTATAGCAACAATAAACAAAGCAAAAATGTGAAGAATGAAAGGGTAATGCACTTCATCAAATTCAATCAGGGTAGTTTCTCCGAGTAATAAATTCGCAAAGTAAGTACCAATAACTAAACCAAAAACTAGCTTAAATAAGTTCATCATCGCCCCCATAAAACGCGCAGTTCCAGAAACTAAATTTTCGGTAGCAAGTTCTGCCATTGCAATAGTCAAACCAACTCCTGGGACAAGGAATATTAGAGATGAGATATTTACTAGATTCGGCGTAAACAAAGGGTAAAAGTGGAAAATACAGGTAGATAAAAATGAAATAAGAAATGCTAATAGAAATTCCAAGAATCTACCAATATCAATAATCTGAGTTAAATAAACGCAGACTAATCCGACAATCAAGCCTCCGATACTTGATAAGATAACCGCAATGAGATTAGCTCCAAAGAATATAGAGATAGTGAAAGCAATTGCAGAAAAAGCCAGAGCATTTAAGAATGGTGGATATAACTCTTTTTCAGTTTCTATTAACTCTAATTCTTGAGAAGCAGCTTTAGCTGCTATTTCGCCAGCTATAACTTTATCACCTAGCTCATCGATTCTAGCTAAAAAATCTAAGTTTATATCACCTGGTCTTAATCTTTTAGCGACTTGCTTAGCTTCTAAACTAAGTGGATCTCTAAAGTCTAAAAGTAGTAAAGTTGGAGTTGAGAAAACTTCAACTTCCAAATTCAAACTTTGAGAAACATTATTAACGACAGCTTCTAAATTATGCGCAGCTAAACCATACTTATGAAGAGCTAGAGCTAATGCAGAAATAAAATTGATTTTTTCATTAAAGGTGCTCTTGAGTAC
>CALBDR010000456.1 GCA_937927525.1 uncultured Candidatus Melainabacteria bacterium | reverse complement strand
ATGGCGGGTATTACACACCAAAACAAGTTGCTTCTTATCTTGGTGTAGGGAAAACCATAGACCCTAGTCAGAAACAGTATAGCTTAGATCAATTAAAGACATTAAGAAACTTATATAGTACAACCGTTGGAGCAGGAAAGACAGTCACTTCAACAACTTTAGAGGCATTAAAAGATGCTGGATTAACATCTTTTGACCTAACGTCCTTTGATCCTGACAAAGCTCCTTTGCCACAAGCAGAGGTTGACGAAATGGTAAGTGCTATCAATGATTTGCAAACACTGTTAGATCACCCTGGTTTCAGTGGCGGTATTGGCTTCTCTACGAGCAAGGTTCCTATTTTCAAAGTAGGATTATTCCCTGGTGATACAGGGAATTTCTTGTCTGAGTTTAAAAATTATAAGGCAAAAACAATCCTTCCACTTCTTAGCAAATTGAAAGGGGCGATGAGTGATAAGGATTTAGCCTTCTTGGAATCAGCTGCAACAAAACTTGATACAGGATTGACAGAAGAAAGGTTTATAGAGCTTTCTAATGAAATAATTGATAAAACAGCGGAACTCCTTGAAGAAAAAGGGCAGCTAGACGCTGCATCCCTGATCAATGGGAACATTCTAAATGCTGTTGATACAGCTAGTGCAGAAGATATACTCGCTGGTTTTGATGATTAATCTTTAATAATAATAAATATGGCAACTTTAAGAGAAGCTCTTAGAAAAGCAAAGCAAGAGCCAGGATCACAACGTGCAGCCCAGCTATTAAAAGCGATAGCGTCTGGCACTTTTGATCAACAAGCAATGCAAGAAGGCATTGACCTGTCTGGAATGAAGAAGAAGATGGGGGTAGACGTAGGTGTGGCAGGCGGTGTAGTAGCGCCTGTAATATCAAAAACTATTGGAAATAAGATAGAAGAAAAACAGATTAATGATGTAAAACAACAGATAGAAGAAAAAGTCCCCTTTGCTGGGGGCGTTATCGCTGAGGCTGCCCCCAAGGCTGCTAAAGAGCAAGAAATTAAGGGGACTCTTAAAGATGCCGCTTCACCAATGGGGCCGACTATTAAGGAGGTGCCAATTGCTATAGGGGAAGAGTTGGCAAAGGTTGGACTGGGAATTAGAGAACTGCCAACGCCAATGTCTGTTATAACAAACAAAATCCTGCCTGAGGTTGAGATGGAGTCCTATGAAGATTCAGCCAAAGCAGTTGAAGAGTTTGCTAATATGGTTAGAGAAAAAACAGGGGCGGAGAAAAATCAAGTTGTTGATACTTTGGCTAAGATTGGTGTTTTATTAGCACCAGGTATTGGTGGTGCAAAAGGAGCTTCTGTAGCAACAAAAGCCCTGGGTGGTGGTGGGAAGCTACAATTTCTAGCTGGATCGCTAGGCAGTACAGCGGGTGTTAGCCAAGCAGCTGAAGGGCGTATGCCGACACTTGAAGAGGCGACAACAGGATTGGGTATTGATCTTTTAACAGGAGGTGCATCAAAGCTGTTTTCTTATTTAAAGCCGAACTTAGTTAAAAATGCAGAGTTTACACCGAAAATTATTAAGCAAGCACAAAAGGCAGGCTTAGACGACAAGACTATTAAGAACCTTGTTATCAAAGACGCAGCAGACGAAAAAACGGCTAAAGAGCTTTTAGATGTAGCTTTAAAGAAGCTTAAACAGGGTGATATTTCTCCTTCAGGAACAGGTTTACAGTTAAGACCTTTGGATGTAGTTGCTGAACAGCTAGAGAATGTTCAAACAGGACTAAGAGGACAAATTAATACGGTGGGAGGAATGATAGAATCAGCAATTACAGCGGCTCCAAAAGTCTCTAAGACTGTTAGCATGTCTAAAGCAAAGAACGAACTTATGAAGTCGCTGAAAAAGAATAACGTTAAAGTTACAAGTGGTGGATTGCTGGATTTTACAGATTCTAGGTTTAAAAGATCTACTGGTGATCAAAACTTAATTCAAAGTGCATACGATTTTGCTCAAAAAGGAGATGTAGGTGTATTTGAAACAGTGCAAGAGTACCGTAGTCTTGGAGATGCTCTTTATCAAGGCAAGGCAAAACAGGAGATAACAGGTGCAGCCGATGCAATGGTGGCAAAGTTTAGAAAGCTAATTCAGGAGCCTGTCTTAAAGCTGGGAGGCAATCTAGGAAAGCTTAACAAGCAGTACTCTCAACTTGTGGATTTAGACCATAGGATGAAGAAATTTTTTGGGCCAGACATTACGCAATCACCCATGGTGTTTAGACGGTTAATGGGAAATGCTGCTTCAGCTAAGAAGCTAAATGATATTTTAGAAGACGTTCATGAGTTCTCAGTGGAGATGGGGCTAAAAGAAGGAGAAAGGTTGGCTAAAAAGGTGGGTATCGCAACAGCACTTGAGAACGCTTTAGAGCTTGCACCTCCTACTTCTTTTGAAGGAATTGTAAAAACTGGGCTAAAACAAGGTCCGATGGCTGCGACTATAGACTTTGTTGTTGATAAATTGGCAACAAAGCCTGAGAAAGTACAAGCAGTTAAAGAGTTGTTAGAAACAACAATTCAAGAGAAGGATATGATAAAAAAAGCTATCCTGCCACAGTTAGAGAGTGTCACACCAGATATAGCTCAAGCCCTTCGTGCTATCTTAATAGAGGGCGTAGAAGAAGAAACGCAAGAAAACCAAGCAAAGGATTAACCAGAAAAGCACTGATAACCAAGTATAAAGCTGTGAATGACAGAAGCAGTAATATGGCAACAGCAAACCATTCGCTCATAGGAAAACTTGTTAATTAAGTAGATGCTATATTATACTAATAAACACTAGTTGTAAAGAACATAAATATTAACCAAAATACTATGCCAATTAAAAAACAATGGGAACCAATGTGGGTAAAGGTTAAGGCAACGGGAGAAACCGTTTGTATCAAAGATTATCGTTTTAACCCAGAACTACATGCCCCAAT
>CALBDR010000455.1 GCA_937927525.1 uncultured Candidatus Melainabacteria bacterium | reverse complement strand
CAATCTAAGACCTTTAGAGTTACCTATTTCAATTACTTTAAGCTTATTTTTCATGACTAGTATTGTAATTACAATGTAATTATATTATGCCCGATTTTGAATTATAGAAGCAAAAATTGCAGAAATCACTGAATAAAGTTTTCATTAGTAGCTTCATAACCAAGAAATGGTAAAATCAATAGTCCACTGGGTATGTTATTTATCCAGTCTGTAATCTGAAAGGTCGAATATTTATGGGGGCGTATTAGCTTTGACGGAGAACCTGAGTTTCGAAGTGCAAGTCGTGGTAGCATCGGACCATGTTAAAACCAATGCAAAAATTAAGTGCTGAAGAATTCGAAGTACAATCAGTAGCTACTACAGCAACTGTAACTGCGCTAGCTGCGTAGTAAGAACCCGACAGACTGTGGTTCACTTCCCTACTTTAATGTTGACTTAGCGAGTCATTGAGGTAGGGCACTATACTTGCTAAGTGCATTTTCTAGAATTTTATTAAGCTTGGCTAGAAAATAAAGATTAAGGCTTAAAATCCCGTTGATTGTCTCTGATCGTGAGCACGGTAAAAGCTCAGACCCAGTGACTAAGCTTGTAGTACTTCTTAATAAAGCTTTTTCGGACGAGGGGGGCAGTTCCCCTCCGCCTCCACCATTTTTTATTAATGCCTGTTCTTCTGTAGTAAAATTAAACACATGAGTGATAAAGACAAAATACTTGCAAAACTCTTAAAGCTACCAAAAGAAAAGCAGGAGCAAGTTATTGACTTTATTGACTTTCTTAGCTTGAAAAATACAGATACTCAGTTAGAAAATGAAGACTTAGACTGGTCTAAATTTTCTCTTTCTCAAGCAATGTCTGGAATGGAAGATGAACCAGATTTGTATAGCTTACAAGATCTTAAAGAAGTGAATTAATGCAAGAGGGACAAATAGTTTTAGTGCCTTTTCCATATATTGAGTCTAACGAAATTAAGTTCAGACCTGCTGTTCTGCTCAAAAAGTTACCTAATGATTACGAAGACTGGCTTGTTTGTATGATTACAACTAAGCTTCATCAAGAAATTAAAAATTTAGACATTACAATTAATCAAGATGACACTGATTATAAAGACTCAGGCTTGAAACAAAAAAGCTTAATTAGAGTGTCTAGACTTGCAGTGGTTAATAAATCTCAACTACCAGGAGTATTAGGTAATGTATCAGAAGAGCGTTTGAAGACTATCAAAATTAATTTGCTTAATTGGATTACTAGTTGATCTGTCAGTAATTTAGAGAATCGTCTACCCCACAAGTGCATAAACTAACTCTGCTTGCTCTCCACCATTTTTTATTAATGCCTGTTCTTCTGGGGAATGAGTAGAGTTGATGCGGGTTTCTAGGGTGGCGTACTTTGGATTAACCACCATCTTGCTTGTACGCCCCTCTTGGATGAGTTGAAATGGCTTAGCTAATTCAACAGTAAGGATCTGATCTTTGAGCGAGAATCTAGCTCCTAGAGCTTTAAGTACTAGATTCTTATCATCAATGGAACCAGCTTCAAATATTTCTTTAACAACTTTACAAAATTCAAATACTTCAATGATCTTTTCAGCTTTATAGTCTTGTGACTCTGTGTTTAGCTTCATAGAGTTTTCGATAGAGCGTTTCTCTTTGATTAAAGATTCTTTTTTAGCCTTAAAGGTATCAAGTCTATTAAGTCATCTAATTTCATATCTACGAGCTTCTCAATCTGATTATTTAGTTTATTCAACGCTTTTTCTTGTTGCTTTAAAACAATTGAATAACTTGTCTAGTGTTTCAGGGGGTTGACACCATTCAATAACTTAAAAGCACTTAGACTGGCGTAAGCCAGGAATCGCCCCTGCCATACAATTGCGGAACCGGACTCCTGAATTATATGGTAAAATTCAATTATGCGCTATAAAAAACGTATAATTGAAGCTGAAATTTCAAACCTATTTAAAATTTTCCCTATTGTTTCGATCACTGGACCAAGACAATGTGGGAAATCCACACTTATAGAGCATTACACATCACAACAAAAAGAAGAGTGGACTCATATAACCTTAGACGATAAAGATAAATTATTAACTATTTTAGAAGATCCTACACTTTTTGCTAAGTCTATAAACTCTAATATAGCTATAGACGAGGCTCAAAAAGCTCCAGACTTATTTCATTCTTTAAAGCAAGTTGTAGATGAAGGTCTACCCTATAAGATTATCCTTTCCGGTTCTGCAAATTTTTTATTATTAAAGTCTATAACAGAGTCACTTGCAGGTAGAGTTGGATTATTAGAACTACAGCCTTTCTCTATTGCAGAAGCATATGAGTTAGAATCCAATCAATTAGTATCTAAGATAATCAAATATCAATCAATTGATGATTTATTTGCTGATCTTTCTTCAATTGTTAAAAAACAAATCTCAGATAAACAATTATTAAATTTTATACTTTATGGCGGCTTTCCTAAGGTCTATGAAATAGAGGGTGAAGAAAAATGGAAATGGTTTTCTCGATATATCACTACTTATATAGAAAGGGATTTAAGAGATTTATCTCAAATTGCAAACCTTAACGCTTTTCAAAAAGTTTATCGGCTGTTTGCTTATCAAACTGCTCAATTACTTAATAAAAGTAATATAGCTAGTGACACTGGCGTTGATTCCAAAACTGTTGCACACTATTTATCTATCTTAGAATCTTCTTACCAGTGTAAGCTTCTTCCAGCCTATTTTTCTCGTCAAAGGAAACAAGTAATTAAAAGTCCTAAAGTATTCTATCTTGATACTGGTCTTGTAAACTTCCATCAAAGAAATATCGATATTGATTCAATGTTAAATCGAGGGGGCTGGGGAAGTATATTAGAAACATTTGTATTTAGTGAACTTTATAAAGAAATTAAAGATATGACCATGAGAGCTTTTCTCAATTTTTGGAGAACAAACAATGGTGCTGAAGTAGATTTTATTATTGAGTATGGGCAAACCCTATATCCAATTGAGATCAAAGCTAGTGCTCAAGTTAAATCTCTAGATTTAAGAAGCTTAGAAAGCTTTATAAATGCGGAAGCTTCAAAGGTTCCATTTGGATTAGTATTCTACAGAACAAATAGAATTAGTTTTTTGAAGAAAAATATACTTGGAATTCCAATTACTATGCTTTTCTAGCACTTCTTTTATATGACATATCTGCCTAGATTGGGAACCTCGGATGATCGCATTATTAGATCATCTGTGCCAAAAAGGTTAATCGAATGACATTGTATTAATCTGGAGATATTATAATGCTTGATGGAGCCAAAAGAATTGTAAATAAAATTGCACCCCCAGAATCGAGAGCCTTGCCTCATATAGGACCGTGTGCTGATCATTTTCGCCAAAAAGTTTTAACTATAATTAAATCTGGAATTAGTACAGGTTGTAATCTTTATTCAAAAATCATGTATAAAGTGCAAAAGCTTTTTTATCATTGATTTTAAGTTTTATTATTGCTTCTTCTAATGATAATTTAGAAATCTTTATGATGATGGATTTAATGATTGGACTGGATTCTTAGCATTTTACGGTTTAACCATGATCTTCTATCAGTTAGCGCCATTAATACTTAAATCAGCAAAATTATTGTATACGCATGCCACTGAATCTCCGTATTCACCTTCTAATAATGAACAAGATGAATGATCTTTATAGACCAGACTTGATTATTAAGTGAGGTTAGTGTCTGCAATACCCATAGTTAAGATACTTCACTTCTTGGTATTATTTAATTAAATGGACAAAAAATCTCTAAAAAAACCTCCGATAAAAGAATGCGTAATTGAATTATACTCTAGCATGCCTTGGAAAGGATATAGTGAAATAGAGGTTGAATCTTTTTTTCAAAACCATTTAAAAGAAGATTTTCCAATAAACAGACCAAGTACAGAAACTCAAATAGAGTTCAATTTCAAGGGAGACAGATCATATCATTCTCAAAGTTTAAAGAAAAGGTATCGATTTTTATCTGAAAACAACTCAAAAGTTGTTCAATTAAACCAAGATATGTGTGTATTTAATCAACTAAAGCCTTACCCAGGAAGCTTTGAATTAGTCTTGAGTCAGGCTTTATCAGTTTTTAATAATTACATGAAGTGTGCTTCCAGCTCGCTAAAACCAAGTGTTAAATCACTTTTTGGAATTAGATATGTTAATGAGTTGAAATTGCTACCATATGAGAAAATCAGCGATTATATTTGCTTCGCTCCAAATATAAATAGTATTAAGGAAAATAATTTAGATACTTCGTATTTTTTACAAGTAAAAGTACCCCATGATCTTTATGACATAGTCCTGACTCTCAATCATGTTACTTCAAGTTTAGAAGAGAATATTCATGTATTTGACCTTTATGGCAAATCGAAAAATGAGATTAATTTTCTTGATTTTGAAGAAGAAATCAAAAAGATGCAACTAGAAGTAGAAACCTTATTTTTCAAATCAATCTTAAAAGATAATATGTTTGATTAACTATCAATTTTGGGAATATTATACTATATTATAAATATGGAGGCGATTGATGCAATTACTAGAGACAAAAGAATCATGGCTTGAATCAGAACTCTTTACTGACAGTGTACTTAGCGATGATTGTATTAGTAAATACTTTAATAGTACCTCTTACAACAATGACTTTTTAGGTGAAGATGAAGATTTAGGTAAGTTTATTGCAACTTATAAGCTTGCTTCTTTTAATACCCAAGAAGATGGTTTTGAATTTTTAAAAAAAGATCTTTCAGTAGAGATTTATTATTTAGATGACTGTGACAGTTATCTCATCAACTCATGTGATTTAAATTTATTTGAAACTGGACAAACAATTCCAGAAGCGTTAACCCTGTTTGAAGAATCTTGTAAAAGAGTATTCAAGAGATATGCATCTCTTGAACCAAATGAGCTTACGTTAGATGCAAAAAAATTATTAGCTAAGTTTAATAGTTATTTTTCAAATGAACTCTAGTTCCCCTATAAAAAAGAGAGTAGTAGAAACTGCTTTAAATAAAAAGGGCTTTGATCCTAAAGATGGAGATCACAATTTTTTTTATCTTTACGTAAATGGTAAAAAGACATCTATTTTCACTAAGACTTCACATAGCCACAAGGAAGTATCTGTACAATTAATTAACCAAATGGCTAGGCAATTAAAACTTACTTCAAGTCAGTTCCGTGAATTCATCCGATGTACAATTTCTGAAGAGAAGTATATTGAAATACTCAAAAGCAAGGGTGAAATTTCACTATAGCAGTAATCATTAGAATATCTAAGCCACAAGTGCATAAACTAACTCTGCTCGCTCTCTACCATTTTTAAATTAATAAACACCATAGATTCTCGTAAATTTACCAATTTTTTACCTATAAGTGGCATAATGTAATTACTATGGGAGCAGCTGAGAACTTAAACAATTCTTTCCAATACCTTTATGATTCAGAAGGCAAGGAATCTCACATCGTAGTCCCAATTAATCTTCTTGAAGAATTTTTAGAGGATGTCCAAGATTCTAAAGATATCAAAAATTTAAAAAATGAACCAACTGTTTCTTTTGATGACTTTGTAACAGAACTAAAAGCAGATGGCAAGTTATAAACTAGAATTAACAAACACTACTCAGAAGAACTTAAAAAAATTAGATACTAAGACTTTAAAGAGACTTTTACCTAAAATTGAGAGTTTAAAAGAGAATCCTTTTCCAGTCGGAGCAAAGAAATTGGTTACTAGAAATGCTTATCGCATTAGAGTTGGCGATTACAGAGTTATCTATGATTTGCATGAAGATTTAGTACTTGTTAAAATTCTCAAAATTGGTCACAGAAAAGATATTTACAAGCTTTAAATTCACCCCACAAGTGCATAAATTAACTCTGTCCGCTCTCTACTATTATCTTAACTCTGGGTGTCACTACTGAGTAAGCGTTTTAGTGGTTTTATTTTAAGAATACTTTTTTGGTTTTCCTTACAAGCTTAATAATTTAATATAAGTTTTTTGATCTCAGTTATATATTTACAGCTTGTTTTTTATGAACTTTTAGTTAGGTACGCAATTTTTTAAATTTTCAAAAGCTTTTTCTACTGTATTGAACAATCCTTGGTCACTATCATTATTAGCTAATCCATAGTTATGCACTAATCTATTCCATGCGTCAAGTGTATCGAAATTGTGCATTAACTCAAAGTTGGTTGTGTTGGAATCTGTACAGCAGGTTTTCCTAAATTAATAGTTCTTGATAATTTAATTTCAAACATTAGCAAAATTATTATTGCCACTACATTTTTACATAGCTTAGGATTATTCATCGCATATAAGCTGAGTCAGAAATTTGGTGAGAAGTCAGCAATGCCTCTGTGGCTCTATCTTATTAACAGATGGCGAAAATGATATTATATTAAAAAAAAGAAAAAGCGTTTTCCCAAGAGCCTTCCTTGACTTTGAAGGAAGAAAGACTACGAGCTTATCTTTCGTTATAGCTCCAAGTCTTGAAAATCCTAGTGCTGATTTTAGAGTTAGCCGTACGGATAAAAAAGGAAGAGAAGAATTTTCCAAGCGACAGCATCAGAGGGTACTGTGACTGTTCAAACAGACGAAAAAACAGGTATAAACTATCTTTTAGTAAGAGCAGAAACTACTAATGGTGAAATAAGAGCGGTTGATGCCAATGGTAATGAAAGTGAACTAATCAAAGAGGTAAATTTATTATGGGAAATGGATTTACCGTTTGCATATGGCTATATGACTAATTACAACAAAAACTGCTTCCAACCAAGAGGGGGAAGCTCAAGTGAGTGCACTGAAACAATAGATGATATTTACTCATTCAAGTAAACATATAAACCTAAGAACACTATTAAAACAAGAAAACTGTAACTTAACTTAGCTTACTCGTTAATTATGAATAGATTTTAGCTATGATTAGAGTTATGAAACTTATAATTAGAATTTTACTTATAATCTTCGTATTAAATGCAACAACAAGTAAAGCCGCTATATTACCGATACTTCCAGGTCCAGTAAATGAATCTAAAGTAACTATGAGTAAAGAAAAAACTTTTCCGAAATTAAAATCAAAAAATTTAAACGGTAAAGAATATTTACTTCCAGAAGAACTGGAAACAGAAATAAGTATTCTAGTTTTAGCTTATAAAAGAGATCAACAAAAAGATGTCGATGCTTGGCTTAATGCAATCAAAGAAAATGAACTAGATATTTGCCCAGCTGTAACAAGCTACGAAGTTCCAGTCTTAAAACAATTTAACAGCTTCATCCGTTTCAATATAGATAATGGAATGCGCTACGGTATCAATGATAAAGCTAAAAGAGAGCATGTCCTTAGTATTTATGTCGATAAAGAAAGTTTTAATCAAGCACTCAATATAGACTCAGAAGAATCAGTTCATACCTTAGTTATCAGAAAAAGTGGGGAAATACTCTGGCAAGAAAAGGGGACAGTAAATACTGATAAAATTAGTAAATTAAAGAACTTTATGAAGACACTTGTTGATTAATGAAACAGATTTAATTATCACTTCTAGAAAGTTCATTCCAACTAGTACCATTAAAAATTAACTGAAGCGTATCCCCTTCCCCAAAGGTTTCATTCGTGTCACCTTTTAGGTTAAGTTCATTAATTTCTGGGTTATCATTATTTAAAACTCTCACTCTAGCTTCAAAAAGTAAGGTAACTATCTGCCCTTTAATACCATTTGTTAAACGATTTATACGATCAGCATTTAAATCTTTATTCGCTGGATTACTGTCAGTGAGGGTAATGAAATTAATTCCAGAAACATCAATAGCAGTATCTATTCCTAAACCTTCTATATCAATTACAGAATCACGAACACTCACAGGAGTTAAATCAGAGGAGGTGACTAAGGTCCCAGATTTTGGAAGTATTAAATTAGTAGCACTAGAACTCGTTAAAGTAATCGGGTTATTACCAGTAAGAGTGAGTGAATTCGATCCATCTTCAAGTTTTTTTGCACTGTTAGCTGTATCAGCATTACCAGTTAGAGAGCCGATTATATTCGCTGAAAGAGTACCTGAGAAAGAAAGATTACCTGCTATACTTGCATCTCCTGCAACATTTAAATCTTCTGCTACAGTTACATTTTGAGCAGCTGCGATATCACCATTAAAAGTAACAGTCTCAAACGCTTTACCTGCACTAGATAGATTGTTTAAAGCAGTAATATTATCCTGAGAGGGGTTGCTAACAAATTTAGCAGCATCTGCCGTTAAAGCAAATGGAACAGCACCTATAATATCTGAACCAGAGACAATAGTGGGACCTGGCTCTCCTGGTTCTCCCTTTTCTCCTTTATCTCCCTTCTCTCCTTTAGGTCCTCTAGGTCCTACAGCCAGTTCAGGGAAAATACCTGTTTCAGTTCCTTCTGGAAACTTGATAGCGACGGACAAATCAACTTCGGGGTTAAGAGCATCCTCCTTTTCTGGATTAAAATCATTACTCTGCGCCTGTTCCAGAAGTATTCTCGTAAAACCAATCGGCTCCTCTGCTGAAATACTTTCACCACTTATTTTTAAAACAATTCTAAACATATTCCCCGCACTTTCAGGAAGAACCGGTAAACGAAACTGTGCCTTTCTCTTCTTTTTATTAATAAAAGTTTCTAAATTAAATTCCTGATTATCAGCTGTGACAACAGAAACTGTTAAAGGATTTTTTTTAGTACTAAGTGAAGTGCCTGGTAGGGCTTTAATAGTAACAAAATCACCTGCATACAAGACCGCAGGAATAGTATCTGGGTTAACTGCAGCGTTTACATTTCTTAAGGAAAATAATATTAAAACGAAGACAAGAAATCTAGACACAGATATATTGTAAAGCGAATTTTAGAATCTGTAAAAATTCTTAGCATGCAGTTGCAGGTTTACCTATTCTGTAAATACAAAGCTATCCATGAAGAAATTATCGCTATAAATATTCCAGTATTAAGTATCTTCAGATAGTTTAGTTCGACTTTTATGGAGTCTATTCTGCCATTTAACGATGTATCTAAATGGTCAATCCTTCCATCAAGTTTAATCTCAACGGTATCAATCTTCGAATCCAAATGATCAAATTTAGATTCTATCTTCGAATCCAGCTTCTGAATCGCTAAAGTAAAATCTTTAGTTAGATTCTGAATAATAATATCCATT
>CALBDR010000454.1 GCA_937927525.1 uncultured Candidatus Melainabacteria bacterium | reverse complement strand
TGGATAGATATCGGTTGTCTCATCTCTAATTCCAAGATCACTTGCCATCTCAATTAATTTTGCTCTCATGAGTTTAGCAGGTACAACAGATTTCATATGGACAAACAAATGTAGTCCATTAGATTTAGAGCGATAAGGAACTAAAGGATAATTCCTTTCTCTAATAATCTTGATGAGTTCTAAATGGTTAATGTTATAACGATCTACGTCTATAACACCCCAGCTACAAGTAGAATCGTCACGAATAGGCACAGTGCCGATGTGCCTAATACCATTGATATGCTCCATCCAATCCTGTTGAGTGATTGCTCTCTGGTTAATCCAACTTTTGTATTCTGCTTTTCCATTCGCTTTTTTCTGTCCTGTGGGTTTTGACTCACCATAATATGTCTGTGACCCCTGGAACAGTTCCATGAACTGTTCCAGAGTTGTTAAATGTTCTGACATTAAAACGGTGCTTTTTCAGTTTGTTCCTCATTATCAAATTTAACATTTACTTTACCACCACTACATGACTTATAGAAATCATGAGCCGCATCAAGTACACCTTGGTTTGGTACAGATCCAACATGTGCTATATCCCAACCATACCAAGATCCTAAACTATTTTTTTCTAAAACAGTTTTAAGATTGTATACCTGAGTAAACATTGCAGGTTGATAAAAAGATCCATCTTTTCTTTTAGATTTGATGGACATCATCATTGAATTCCACTTCTTAGATTTTTTTCTTTGAGTAGATTTCATAGTGATCAATGCAGTTTCTTTCGGTGCATTATCTTTTACGATTAAAACATAATGAGATGCTGTCTCTTCAACATAGTTCCCATTTTCTAATCTGTCTTTATTGTCATCAGATCTAGTTGTCTTAGTCATAATATCTGAATCACTCTCATAGATATTAACGGGTGCTCCAGAACCTTCTTGGCCTCTGTCTCTCCACTCAATGTATTGTAACTTATAGAAACAAGGTACAACTTCTATACCTTTAGTTCCATCGTAACACTCATTGGTTACGGTATTATAAATCATACCAGCTTTTGCTGTTTCAATATAACGTGCATCACCTGCAGTGACTTGAGGTGATAGTTGTCCAAGAACTTTTAAAAATGGAAGTGCAAGATCTTTTGAACCTACATTTTCAAATCCTAGGGTTTCAAATTGCTCTAGGTTAACTGTAGCAACTTGTGTATTAGCTTTTTTCGTCATTGCTTTTTCGTTACTCATTTTTTCTCCTTATTTTTTCGTTATCTTTGTTTTGTTGGTTATGTATACAGAAAATAAATCCATCGGTAAGTTTTTAGGATTACCTTCTTTTATCTGTTCCGATACAAATGCTTTGAGAGTCATAGGCTCAACTTTTTCTTTTCGTTGATAAGCTATTCCTTTACTCTCAAATTCTTTGATGAGGTCTAATGCTTTTGCATCTTCCTCTTTATTGAAGGAGGCAGTTACTGTATTTTTTATCAAATCTCCTGATCCATTCTCCCTTAGCCACGCATAAGCTTTCTCGGCATTATCCACGGTTATTGAAGCCTTGATTGAAGGTTTAACTTCTACAGTTGAGCCATCCGGTAGTTTAATCATTGAGACTCCTGCCTCCTGCATCAAGTTCGGTATTATCCGTTCCTGAAGATCTTTTGCCTTATCTTCTATCTTTGACAATTCTGCTTTAACTCTTAGAACTTCTTTTTCTGTGTCTTGAAGTTCATTACATTTTTCCGAAAGTTTTCCTATTTTACTTTCGTCAACGTTGACTGAAATATTTTCAAAATCCATGTTAAGTTTCTCCTTTATAGTTTATGGTTGATTAAGTCAATTAAATCTCTATAAACAATTTCACATGGATTATCAATTTAAAACTTCTCCGTACAAACACCAGTTGTCGGCATTAAAAGATGCATCCGATAAAGAAAACTGGGCTTTCTTTATGGATATGGGTACAGGTAAAACTAAGACTACCATAGATAATTTGGGAATATTATTTCAAGAAGGTAAGATTGAGTCGGCTTTAATTGTTGCGCCTAAATCCGTTTATGCCATGTGGGAGAAAGAAATAGAGAATCACTTATCTGAAAAAATTGATAGAATCGTCCAGGTATGGAATTTAACTAAGAAGCCTACGATTGATTTAATTCATCATAGAGCTTTAGGTATATTTAATATTATGCTTATGAACGTAGAAGCTTTCTCTACATCTAATGGTGTAACCGCTGCTAAATACTTTTTTAAACATCATCCTAAAGCTGCATTTATTATTGATGAGGCTACAACCATTAAAAATCAAAAGGCTAAAAGAACTAAATCTATTTTAAAATTATCTACTGAAGCTAAATATAGAAGAATATTAACAGGTAGTCCTATTACTAAATCACCATTAGATTTATTTACACAATGTAAATTCTTATCACCTAGCCTTCTAGGTTATGATTCTTTTTATACTTTTAGAGCAAGATATGCTGAGATGCACACCATTCAAATGGGTGCTCATACACAAGTTATGATACCTAAATTTTATAAAAATTTAGAAGAATTAGAACAACGTATTAAAACATTTAGTACAAGGGTAAGAAAAGAAGATTGTTTAGATATACCCCCTAAGATTTATGAGCAAAGAAAGATACAATTAAAAGGTAAACAAGCTGAAGTTTATAAAAGATTGAAACAAAATGCGATTACTATTCTTAACGATAGTACAGTATCTTTTAGTAATCAGTTAACTGAAATATTAAAACTGCATCAGGTGGCAAATGGTTTTGTTAAAAATGATGAAGGTGAAATAGAAATATTTAATAATCCTAAATTAGATGAGCTCATGACTGTGTTAGATGAAATTAGTGGTAAAGCTATTATTTGGGATAATTATATCCATAATATAAAAGAAATTGCTGAAGCTATAGAAAAAGAATACGGTAAAGGATCTTACGTCACCATGTATGGTGCAACATCCGTTGAAGATAGAAAACAAGTTTGTGAAGACTTTCAAACTAATGAAAAAGTTAGGTTCTTTATTGGTAATCCAACTGTTGGTGGTTATGGTTTAACTCTACATGCTGCAAGCTATGTTATTTATTATTCTAATAACTACAATCTAGAAGTGAGACTTCAATCTGAAGATAGAGCACACAGAATAGGACAAACCAAAAATGTGCTTTATATTGATATAATTGCTGAAGATACTGTAGATGAAAAAATTGTATCTGCGTTAGATCGTAAATTAACTTTGTCTGCAAAGACACTGGGTGAAGAAATAAAAACCTGGTTGAAATAACTTTTAAAATCTATATAAATATTATTGTAAAAACAGTTTATACCATGTGGGTATAGACAACTATACAATTAACAACTGATGTTGTTTGTTGTGTTTTCTTTGGTTGGGGCTCTAGATTTCTCTAGAGCCCTTTTAAATTACTCTTCGTCTTCGTCTTCGTCCTCGTCCTCGTCATCAAAATCATCATCATCTTCGACCTTGTCGTCTGCTTCCATGTCCCATAATTTTTCTCTGATGACTGTTATATCTTGTTCAATTCTATCAAGGATATCCTCAATAGTTTCTTCTTTTTTCTTTTTTGGCATGTTGTGTCCTCCTAGATTAGACAAGAATGCTAACCTAGGATGAACACTGAGTATAGATGTGGGATTAACTTTTTTTGTTAATAAATTCAAGCTCTTCCACTGTATACGGCCACATTACTTAACCTCTACAGTTTGCTTATTGTCGTCTTCTTTGTAACCAAATTTTACCTTTAATAAGCCATCTTCCATTTTTGCTTCATTTACGACTGCATTATTTGGAAGCTGAAATTGCTTGTAGAACTCTCTTGTTGCTAAGTTCTTTTGTACATAGTCTACAGCTGAATCATCTACCTTACCTGATACAGATAAAATACCATCATTAACTTCAACTAGTACATCTGATTTTTTATATCCTGCCAATCCTATTTCTAGTCCGTATTTTCCTTTATCGTATTTCACTACGTTCCAGAATGGAAAGCCTGATACTTTTGACCAGCTGTCAAATACTTTATCAAAAGTATCTAAGCCGTGATCAAAAAATTGTTTTGAATATGAATTGATTAAATCGTAACCTGTCATATTATCCTCCTTATTTAAGCAAGTTTAATAGGCCAACCCAATTGTTGCACCATGAACATTATATAATGAACTTTACAAGGTTTACAAGTAGCAAACTTATAAAATATTTTTAAAAACAACATTTACTAGTAAAATCAGTAGGTTAGTTGCACCCTTTACAAATAGTGTTTACTGTAAAGATATGGACAAAGAAAAATTAAATAAAGGTGTAATCGTAAATGAAGACGATCAGGATTGGGGATCAGCAGGTTTAGATCAATACTTAGAACCTAAAGATCAACCAGACCCGTCTCACGATTAAGATATTTGTATTCTATCTTGCGTATATCAAAGTCTTCTGAGATTTTGTTACAAATCTTTTTAGGATCAAATTCACCGCAACTATATACATCAAACTGCATGAGTGCTGGATGCGGTTCGTCCCATACATGCATTACAATATGAGATGTTTCAATAATTGCTACACTTGTTATACCACGGTTTCCAGGAACGTTATGATAGATAACATACGGACCCATTAATACTTTCATATTAATAGAGTTAATAAATTCCATCATCCAGTCTTTAAGAAAGGTTTCATCCATTGGAGGTTTGATAGCCTCAGCACGGACAATAAGATGCTTGTGAACTAATAGTGAATTTTCCATTTAAGGATTTTATTGCAGTTTTTTAAATTGTTCTACTCTTTGCATGAATTTCTCTGCATATTCTTCTAATTCAGCTTCTTTAAGTAGCCATTGCTGATAGGTAAGGTCTCTAACACATATTGATATTAAACCTTGCTCTATGGGTCCATAATGCTCTTTATGAGCTAAATAATAGGCTCCTAATTGATATTTATAGTCTTCAACATACTCATCTTTCTTTGGCCGATTGGATTGCTTAAAATCAACAATTGTTGGTTTACCATCATAAAGAACGATCATGTCCGTGGTGCCTGCATATTCATACTTATAAGATAAGCTTATTTCATTACCCCAGACTTCAGTGATTGGTGTAAGATTTTCAAGTATCTTGTGGGCCATGATCCGTGGTTGTTGGAAGTTGGGATCTGCATTGTAGTATGGTGTACCATTGAAATAGTTTTCAAGAATATAGTGCATCTCTTCACCGACCGCTGCAGCATTTTGTGTTATCTGTCTTGCACGTTCAACCCCTACTCTTTTAACCCATGCATCTAATCCTGTACGGTCTTTTGTTTTACCTAATATCGTTGTAACGGAAGGAACCTTTTGTTCTTGAACTAAATATTTACGACCCTTCTCATCTGTAAAACGGTTGTATTTTTTATATGGATATTTATTTACTTTTTTAAGATCTGATATTTGAACGTTATTATTAGACTTAATAAACTTCATTTAAGCCTTTTAGCCTAAATGATTTGAAAGTACAGCTAAAAGTATTGCAAACATCCCACCGACAATCCATTTTTCAATTCTTGTCATGCGATGTTCAATATCAGATATTCTTTGGAAGGTTTGCTTTTGCATAATTCTGCAAAGCTTTTCATGTGAATCTATTCTTTCTAATGCTGATTTACTTCTAGCCATTATACCATTCCTCTTCTTTGTGCGATTGCTCCACCTAATACATCTTGTGGAAATAAAGATTGATAGTTTTGACCTAGTGAAGCTAAGCCTTGTCCCTGAGCCGTGGTCGGTGCTGGTGTTATCGGTGTCATCGGTGCAACTGGCGCTGTAGACGCAGTTGAAAACATAGGTAAATTAGATTGTGGAACGCTTTCAGTAATTTGTTCAGTCACTTCAGCATCAACTTGTGCTTTTGGTTCTTTAGGTGGAGGTGTTGTGCCTCGTGTATCAACTGTTGTTCTTCCATAACCTACATCTTTAATAGATGCTTCTTCTAACATTCCTAAAAATTCAAATATCGCTTGTCTTTCTTCAGGACTAGAATTTGCAGCAATCATTCCAAGTTTAGTCATGTGCTCAGCAATACCTTCAATTCCTTTATTCCCTGCAATCTTAGTTGCTTGTGCAGCCCAGCTTACAAATCTTGGATTAATCATTAGTTTAGCTGCCATGTTAGAGCCTAACATTACAACGGGTAGTGCAGCAAAAAATGCTGGATTACCTGTAACTAAACCTGCAGCTCCACCAATACCAATTCCGATACCTGCAATTCTGTCTGCTGTACCTGATGGATTTTTAAATGTCTTACCACTTTCTCTAATAATAGAAGATACTTTTACAAGATCATCTAAGTCTTTGGCCATTTGTGGCCCAAAACCTTTACCACTAAATAAAGCTTTCTTTGCAGCTGGAGACATTTTATTCCAGTTCGTTAAGAAGGATTCAGTTGAAAATCTTCCTGTTTGTTCAACACCTTCAGCTAAACCTTGACCAGGAGCGATACGACCCATTCTATCTAAAATAGATG
>CALBDR010000453.1 GCA_937927525.1 uncultured Candidatus Melainabacteria bacterium | reverse complement strand
ACCAACTACTCAAAATAACTTGAAAGTTGGGGCTGCTTGAGGGGGTATCATATCATTCTTTAATTCATAGTTTGGCATTTTAACTGTGTCACGTTTTTTTGTAGTTCGGTTTGTAAAGGAACCTTCATGACCAGTAGTAGAAAATAGAATACCAGAGTTATAAACATTTTCTGGAGCATTAGTGTGGAAAACTTTTATGTCATTTATGCCTTCTTCTTTCTTATAAGATTCGAATAGCTGATCAGTAGTTAGACTAGGATTTTCTAAGACCAAATTCTTTGAAAGAAGGGCATATTTTTTAAGAGTATTTTCGTCCCTTTTTTCTGATCTGTGACTGTTTTCAATATATTTAGCCATTAATTGAAGAGCTTTTTTATAATCTTCATTTTTTAAATCTTTAAATTCTTCTCCCATTATTTTGAGTGCTTGACTTATTGCTTGTGTTTCATCGTCTTTGGGTGCAAAGTAGCTAACATTCATACTTTTTGCAAACTCAACTAATTCACCCTGAATTTCTTTGAGATCAGAAATGTTTTTTGATTGAATATATTGCATTAGATTATATGCTTGTTCAGCTATTCGATCAATTTTTTAGATCTTCCTATATGAGAGAAAATATCTTCTGTAAGGTTATATAAATAGAACTTTTCTTTAGGCGTTAGCTCTTTGCCGGTTGAATCTTGGTCTGGCATTTTATTTAAAAAGTCTTCTAATGGTGGCTTCAACTTAGTTTCATACACATGTGGGTCATGGTAAGCATTGTGAAGTATTTTCTCTTTATAATAGTGATCATAAAGATCTGTTCCTAGATCACTGTAGATAACCCAGTTTAAATCTTTTGCATCAACTCCCAAATCACTGTGCAATTTCCAACCAAAAGTTTTAGCTCCTCTTCTTATATTATCGAAAGTTCCACTTATAAGTTTAAATGGAGATCCCAATATATCTTTAAAAAAATAGCCAGCTGGGGTTCTGGGTTCAGGTCTTACTATATTCAATTTTTTGAAATTTTTTATCGCATTAGGATCTTTGAAGAGTTTAGAACCCTGATTTGGATATTCAGGACTTTCATTCCATACTCTAACCATAATATAACCCTTATACATACAAAGTAACGGGTGTGATTATTTTGACTTAGTTGCTTGCTTATCTACTATATCTAACCTCACGACTGGCGTACTATTAACGACAGAACTTGCGCTAATTTCAACTTTTGATTTTCCTTCAGGTACATTAAAAGGTATTTCTACTTCTCCACTCGCTTTGGTGAATGAAATATTAAATTTTCTAAGCTCATTATTGATTTTTAAATAAATAGGTCCCTGATAGATGGTTTGATTTTTTCTAATATTGTCGTGATAACCGTCACTTGGTCCGACTTTTAAATATAGTGTTTTTTTAGCACCACCTTTGTTATCAATATTTAATCTAAACTTATATTTAGCATGATAGTCTCCATAGCTTCTATCTGAGATATTGTATTGGCGGTAACGATCTTTTGATAGCATCTCATTACCGTTTTCATCAAAGTTCCAGAGGTATTTTGTATTTGCTCTAATTTGAACAGGCTTCGGAAATGGGGCAATCCCTTCAGCTGTCGATTCTATTACTCCTTCGTGTGTTCTTCCATCAGCACCGATTAAAAAGCTTGCAAGGTTTGTTCCAGTGGTCTTGATACCATGTTTATAACCTGTTCCTATTCCAGAGACTTCTTCCTTAGGATAAAGAGTTATCTTTTTTTCAGCATGGCAATCACCACCTCTAGTTATTGCAAAAATTCGACCATAGCCAGCGCGCCTCCAGTATTTACTACCAGTAGCACCTGTAGATTTAAAGACGTTTCCATGTCTTGGCAAAAAGGTTTGATTTTCCTTAAACTGCTGAAATTGATTTATAATTGCAGATTTTGATTGAATTTTTCTCGACATATTTAAAAAACTGACATGGAAGTCACCTGATGCTTGTCCTCTAATGTCGACTATAGCTTGGTCGCCTTTGATAAGCCTCCTAGAATCAAGGACTCCTGATTTACCTGGGGGAATAATAAGTTGTTTTGGTATTTCTCCAAATAAGCTTCCAGGGTTTTCTAACATGAAGCCTGCACTAAAACCTTCAGAGCTTGATGTTGGCTTTGACCCAGAGTATGGATTTAAATCTTTGAATTCTTTAACGTAATTTTGTCCTTGGCTAGATTTGCTGAGATGATTATATGGAGTGGACACTATACCTTTAGGACTTTGGTAATATTCGTTAAATATCCCTCCCTCTAGTATATTAATTGTGAGTTCTTTGCTGGGGTCAGGGTTGCTTATAATTATTGCAAAATTAGAGGCTGGTCCTCTATTTATGTGTGAAGCATGAATTTTAAACTCTCCTGGTCTGCTACTCTCATTTACTGGGACTGGTCCAGATAGACCTACTGCGACTTTATCAGGTAGCTCTTTATCTTTTAAATGAACTGAAAGTGGTGTTCTGTGATCTTTATTTTCTGCTTCACCTTTAACTAAAGTTGAATTTATAATTCCATATGGATTTCTTTGGGTAATTATTTCAGGGTTGTTTGAATCAACAGCAATAATCCTCTTTTCTATAGGATCACAACTATTAGGCATTTTTAGTCTAAGTAATCCACTAATTAGAGCATCTTCATATGGCTCATGGTAATATTCATTTCCTTTTCCCGTGATTTCATTTTCTTTATACCTAAAGAAATGCTTTGCTCCAAATGAAAATTGCCAGCTATCAGTGAAAAACATTAGTTTTGAGAGTCTTAGCAATTCTGGATTACGATCTTTAAGAAACTGACTTAGGACTTCTTTTGAATTTGTTATTACTGGGAAGTATTCGTTATAGATACTATAATCTTGCTTTGCGGTTCTTTTTACTGGATCAGTGATTGTATTTGCATCCAATAGGTTATTAGCTAATAATAAATAATGAAATAGAAGATGTATAGGTTTCTCTTCAGCAATTTTTGCAGGTTTGTCACTGAGTGCAAAAGCCCTAGAGTCTGTCGGGACTATAGAAATAGCATTAGAGTTTTCAGTGCTGAATTCAAAATCTTTTATGATACCCCCTCAAGCAGCCCCAACTTTCAAGTTATTTTGAGTAGTTGG
>CALBDR010000452.1 GCA_937927525.1 uncultured Candidatus Melainabacteria bacterium | reverse complement strand
GCCATAGTAGGTGTAGCAGGTCTAAAAGCTAACCTCGAAGCACTAAAAAATGCGAAACGTGTTGCTATTGCTAATAAAGAAACTTTAGTGGTTGCTGGTCATCTTGTAGATGAACTTTGTAAAAAATATAAATCTGAACTCATTCCTGTAGATAGCGAGCATGTTGCTATTCACCAATGCCTGCAAACAAACTCTGAGAATAAAGACTTAAGTGATTCTATTAAAGAAATTCTCTTAACTTCATCTGGAGGACCTTTCAGAACAAAAGCTGAAGAAGAACTGAAACACGTAAAACTTGAAGATGCTTTAAAACATCCAACCTGGACTATGGGTAAAAAAATTACGATTGACTCTTCAACTCTTATGAATAAAGCTTTGGAAGTTATAGAAGCTCATGTTCTTTTTAAAATCCCATATGAAAAAATCCAGGTAGTAATTCATCCACAGTCCATAATTCATAGCGCAGTTTCCTTTACTGACGGTAATATCATTTGTCAGATGGGTGCAAACAATATGGAAATTCCGATCCAATACGCTTTAGACTTTCCTGAAAGGCGTAAACTAGCTACCGAAGATAGCTTTAGTATTTTTGATCATAAACTTGAGTTCTATAAACCTGACTTAGAGAAGTTTCCACTTTTAAGGCTCGGTTATGAAGTTGGTAAACTAGCAAACTCATATCCATGTGCATTCAATGCTGCAAATGAAGCAGCCGTAGATTTGTTTTTAAATAAAGAAATTAAATGGCTTGATATTTCAAAATATATACATAAAATGATTGAAAATCATAAAATGATTGAAAATCCTTCTCTAGAAGAAATTTTATACATAGATAAAGATGTTAAGAAGTCAATTTTTCAACTTTCCTAAATAACAAAGAAAAGATTAAGAAATAGCCTGTTCCTAAGTGACGATCACTAGAGAAGACGCTATAATTACTACATTGTGCCTAAGAAAAAACGCAAAGGTATATTAACTAAAATCTTAATACTGCTAGTACTAATTAGTTTTTTACTAACTACAGTACTTCCTCTTTTCGCTGCTATTGATTTAAGTGGGAAAAAGTCTCTATCCATCGGCGACAAACAAAAACTGTTAGACGATATTAATAAACAAAAAAGTAATCTTTCACAAAAACTAAAAGAAGCAAGGATAAAAGAAGCAAAAGCTTCAAAAAGACTAGGTAGCATTAACAGAAAGCTATCTAATGCTAGAAGACAGGTTAAAATCCATAATAATTATTTGAGCTCTAACCAAGACGCTTGGAGAAAAACAAAAAAAAGACTTGATGAATTAAAAAGCCAAAAATCTGTACTAGAGTCTAAAGCAAAAGAAAGAGTTGTTGCAATTTTCAAAAAAAGCCAACTCAAATTTTTAGACTCACTGATGCACTCTGAAAGTGCAACAGATTATATGGATTATCTTTATTATCAAAAAAAAGTAATTGAATTTGATAGAAAACTTCTTACTGCACTCAGGTCTCAATCAGAAGACATCGAAAAATATAGTGTAATTCTTGAAGAGGAAAGTAAAAGAATTGCAGATATTCAGAAAAAGCTAAAAAGTATAGAAAGAGACATAGCCTTTCAAAGAAACGAACAATCTAAGATTCTATCTAAACTAAAGAAAGAAACATCTATGTATGAAAGCTCTGAAAGACAGCTAGAGCGTGAATCCATCAAGCTTATTTATAAGATATCAGAACTTTCAAGTGGAAAAAAAGATAACCCTGACTCCACTGGTAAATTTGTTTATCCACTTAAAGCAAGAATCACATCACCATTCGGACCTAGAAGACACCCTATATTCGGAGTTAGAAGTATGCATAGTGGTATAGACTTAGCAGCTCCATATGGTACTCCAGTAAAAGCTTCTGAAGGTGGCTTAGTTATTTATTCTGGTTGGTATGGTGGCTACGGAAAAGTAGTTATAGTTGATCACTCTCAAGGTTACTCAACTCTTTACGCACACTTATCTATGATTAAATCTAAAGTAGGTGAAAGAGTAAAACAAGGTCAGACAGTAGGGTATGAAGGTTCTACTGGCTACGCCACTGGTCCACATTTGCATTTTGAGGTCAGGTCTAAGGGGAAACCTAAAAACCCAGTTCTATTTTTAAGTGAATCATAAATTAGTGGAAGAAAAAAAAGAAAAAAAGAGTGACTTGAAAGCTTTTATTTTAAAGCTTTTAGTATCCTTGATCTTTGTTTTTATTCTATTTAAAATTTTGAAGCTAGACATAAATTCATTTATAGAAAAGATTAGATCGTTAAACATATTCTATTTCAGCTTAGCTTCACTATTCGCCACCATCTGTATATTTACAAATACTTTCAGATGGTGGATCATAACGAAAGTCTTTAAGTATAACTTTAGCTACTTAAGAGGACTAGTCTGGTACTTTGAAGGTATGTTTGCAAACAATTTTTTCCCCTCTAATATCGGTGGAGATGCACTTAGAGCCTATTACCTAGCTAATACTAATTTCAAAGATAAAAGTATTGATTGGTTAAATGCTGGTCTAACTGTATTCTTAGAAAGATTATTTGGTTTCATTATGATGTTTTTCTTCCTGCCATTTGGTATGATTTGTCTATTTGTATTTAATCTTAGTTCAGTAATACCGAAAAATTTAATGCCAATTTTAATTGGGCTTTCTTTTGTTCCATTCATTATGGTACTTACATATAAGTTCTGGATAAATTTACCGATTTCGATTAAAGCATTTCAAAAAATAAAAATATCTATAGATAGCTTTTCTAAGTCAAAGGAAGAAATACTTACAGTTATAGTCTGGACTTTTATCACTCATTTATCTCTGATGGCTTTAAACATATTCTCTGCATTAGCAGTAGGGGTAAATATAAATACTATACCGATTTGGTATTGGCTACTTGTTATACCTTTCGGGACTTTATCTGCGTTTGTCATCCCCGCGATGAAAGGTGTCGGTGCAAAAGAAGCTACATACATATTTCTTTTAGGCTTAATTGGGGTAAATAATGAAATTAGTTTTGTTATAGCTGTAACTGTATTTTTAGCGACAACTGTTTCCACTCTTCCGGGAATAATAATTTTGAGGAGAGGGTTGAAAATCTTCAAATAAAAAGTCATGGCTAAAAATATTGAGAATGAAATTATAAGTTTTACCAGTTCAGGTCTCTATAAACTAGTTACTAAAAAGACAAATAAAGAAACTATAATTAGTGAACCTAATGGTGCAAATATTGCCTATGTCTCAGAAACACTAAATAATGAAGATGCTACAAATCACTTTGATTTAAATTCATCGTTTATTTTTGATGATGGAACTGAAGTTTACTTCCATAAAAAAAATAGTTTAGAATCTAAATTAGAAGAAGGTGTCTATATATTTTCCAATGGAATATTGTTTCATTTATCTTTTAACTCTCTAAAAGATTACAAAGAATTAAAATTATCGGCTCCAGAGTTTGATAATTTATTCATCGAAGAACACCAAAACATTAAACAGTACTTCTACGATAGCAACTCAGAAGAAAAGAATTGGACCTCCGTAGTGACAGATGACAGTTTAGAAAATATTGCTTATGAATCATTTGGTAACTTCTCACCTTCATCCTTAAATCCTAAGAAAGAAGAACCAATCAAAATCAAAGAATCCAGTAAGAAAGAAGTCGAAGATATAAGCTTTGAAGATAAAAAAGAGACACTCGATGAAGATACTCTTGAGATATATCTAAAATTAGAAAGACTAAAAGCATCAAATGAACTTAAGAGTATATTCTTTGAATACTACTTCGAGCAAGGTGTTGATGAAATTGTATTAAAAGTCTTTACATCATTAGTAGAGAAAAATGAAGAGAAAAGCAAGTTTGATAAATTAGATGAATATGTTAAAGAACATCACAGCTTAAGTGACAGCAAAAATTCTAAAGAAGAAGAAAAGAAAATACTGAAATTTATTAGTTGACTTATTCATGTCTGTAGTTTTAAGTATTATTTTCCAAATTCAACTTAGCTTTACCTTTATCTTGCATAGATATAGGTAAGTGGAGTGCAATAGTAATGGTAGATAGTATTAATCAGACGAGTCAGAACAACATTGAGTTAACAGATATACAAAAATTACATCAAGCTAGGCTTGAAAGTTTTATAAGTGACATTCATGAGATTATAGCAACTGGGGACCGCAGTAATTTAAATGAAGAAGATATGGCGGTATATTTTCGCGGTTTTGACCAAAACACAGAACAAGAAATACAAGAAGATGGTAGTACCAGACTTGTAAGAGATAAGAAATTTTCCGATGAAGAACTAACAAACCTGGTTACTCAATTAGAGAAGGTAGCTCAGGATGATGTTATTAGTAAATTAGTAGATGCAGAAAGTGGTGCTACTGATGTTCGTGCAGGTGGAATTAATATAGATTCAAATTGGGGTCATATAACTGGAAAGGACAGAGAAGCTTTTAACTTTATACTGAGAGAAAAGGCCGATATGACTCTTGATAATATTCACATTAATAATGATGAAATATCAGTAAATGGAGGTAGTCGAACTCATCATGCTGAAGCACAGCTAATTACAGCTGGAGGGTTTCATATATTAGCAAGTACTGGTCACCATGACGAATTAATTATATTAGACAGTGCAGGTAATAATATTGCAAGAACATCTAGAGGACATGGTGAAACAAATCTACTTAGTGCTAGAGATGATGATTGTCAACCCCTCGAATTAGTAAGCCAGTTTGAGAAAAGTAATAACA
>CALBDR010000451.1 GCA_937927525.1 uncultured Candidatus Melainabacteria bacterium | reverse complement strand
AGATCTTCGTTCTCTTTTTCCAATCGTCTCATCCTCTGTAAATCTGCACCTGGAGTACCTGTTTTACTTAAACGCTTGTATATTGTATTTAATACATTTAATCTATAAAAATAATTACTAATATGTGAATATATAAATCAACATGGCTGATATTGATAACGAGCTAGATGATTTATATAGCCAACTTAGTTCTTTAAGTAACGGTGCTAAATCATCCCCTAAGTCAAATTCTTCTGGACTTGAAAAATTAGTCAGCAAGAAAAATATTAATAATAGTGTTTCACCAAATAAAATTGATAGAGTGAAATCTATTTTTGCTTCCGAAATAAATAACAGACAACAGGGTGCAAACAAGAATATATTCGATAGTGCTGGACTAAGAGAGCACGCTGATAAGCAGATTGACTTAGAGGCAAGCTTAAGCCAATTAGATCAGGACGAATTAAATGATATTGAAACTAAAGTTAGAGACAACTTAGGTAAAAAAGAAAATATCAGTGGTAACATCTTCAAGAAAATCAATAACAACAAACCAAGCTTTGAGATTATAGACAACAGCGAAAACGCTGTAACGATTCTAGATAGAGACGAATTAATAAGCAATAAAAGCTTATTTGTTAATCAATCCAAAAGAAAATCGGGCGAACAACCTGTAGACAGAGACAATTCTAACTATGTAAACACATCGGCAAAATTACTTAAAGACAATAATTCATTTGCGCCACTGCAACTAAAAAAATATAATAGTAGATAAAAGATCATAAATTTAAAGAGTCTTTCAAACGTCGAAATACATTTCTTAGCATTAAGACCCTTACCAACACAAGATAACACGAAAATCTTCATCCATTTTTTCAAAAATGCCCCTAAATAAGGATTTCAATTCCAGATAATATAATGTTATATTGAAACTAGCTTTATATTACAACCTTATCGGCGCAATCTGTGAAATAAGTTATTATTAAGGTCTATGTACCTATGTGCATTTTTGCATCTTTAAGAAAACTGATTTAAAATGAGAGCCTTTTGTCATCTTTTTTGGTTATAAATTGCACAACTTGACTAGATGTGGGTAAAATATTTATATATGAACTACTCATATAGTTTCAGCCCAGAAAAAAATGAAAAACTGAAAAAAGAGAGAGGTATAAGTTTTGAAGAAGTAATTTTTATCATAGCTAACGATGGAGTTTTTGATATATTGGGGCATCATAACCCAGAAAAATATCCTAACCAGAAAATTTTTGTTATTAATATTGATAACTATGTTTATTTAGTTCCAGCGGTATTTGATAAAAAACAAATTTTTTTGAAGACGATAATACCAAGTAGAAAAGCTACACGAAAATATATTGGAGAAGATTAACGATGGATTTTGACGAATATGAAAAAGAAATTTTAGAAGCCTATGATAATGAACAGTTAGTAAGTTCTAAGAATATTCAGGAAGAAATAACTATAGCTAAAAAAGCTTCTCAAGCTTATTTCACGAAAGACGCTAGAATTAATATCAGACTTTCTCAAGCAGACTTAAATATTATTAAAAGATTAGCAGCACGAGAAGGTCTAGCATACCAAAGTTTAATTTCAAGTCTGCTTCATAAGTACGCCAGTGGACAGATAAAAACTTAATACATCTTATGAAAACTGATTCAAATAAACCGAATTTAAACACTCATGAGTATTTAAATCATACTCAGCTTCGATAGCATCCCATACATCATCAAACCATACAGAACCAGACTCGGTACTATAATCAACGCCCATAGCCTGATCTAAAATCATTACCGATGTGAAATCGAAAGCAGCGCTTTCTATTGGATTCCCATTCCCTGAACTTACAGTGTTATCGACGAGGGCATTTAAGGTATCCATATCTGTCTGAGCTTTATTTAAAGAATCTGTTCTAGTATTAAATTCAGCATCAGAAACTACCATCACCATCTGTATCTAAATTAGTTAATTCATCACTCTGAATTAAAGATGAGTCATTTCTTAAGTCATCTATTCTCACCTGTTGGTTTGATATATCTTCTACTAAATCTAACTTTGAATTAGCGTCAGCGTCTTTTTGCTTTAACTAGTCTAAAGTATCCAAATTTTGGATATTGCTATTAATACTTGTCATGGAATCTCTCTACCTTACTCTTGATTTAAGGTAAAAATTTTGATTAAGTTTAGGTTAAATTAGCTTGACTGGTTCACGAAAAATTTTTTTTAAGCTATTGCTAAAACCAAGTAACCCTTACATTGATATGTGCTATTATATTTGTATGAGTATCAAAGAAAACTTTTTATTAGCGATGGCCACTATTACATGGGTATGTCTATTCATGACACTTAAAGGTGCTTATGATCTGAGTAATTCTGAAGCATCGTACCCTAGCTTTTTTAAATTTTTATTTCACTCTTTAAGTAATCCACCTAAAGAGTCTTAAGTAAATAATATTTCCAGAAATCACGTTACTCTTCGTTACTTTGATTTCTAAGTTCATCTCCTGTCTCTGTAGCGTCCAAAGTTTCATCTGCATTAAAGATAGCATCAACTGCATTTTCGACTCCTTGAACAGTATCAAGCTCTTCAGTAGCTTCATCAGCACCTAAATCTTCACCAGCCTCAATATTCTCCTCAGTACCGAATTCGGGTTCAATAAATAAATCTGAGTTATCAATAACATTCCCTACGACACTGGCATCTTCCCGTACATCACTTAAAGCACTTTCTAACTCAGTTAAATCAGGTGCATCATATGTACCTAATGCATATTCAATGGACTTTTCTTGCTGACTTCTATTACCATTAACACCATCATGAAAAGCACCACTGTTCTGTAACTCTTCTTTAATTTCATCACTAACTATAGGGCTTTGACTTAAATGTACTTGTAATTCATTCCAGCCTTGCTTTAAACCTTCAGTTCTTATATCAAGATCAAATCTTGCTTGAGGTGTATCCTCAAATTCATTATCTTCTTTAGATAGGATTGATTCAAATTCAGCATTGGCAGCAGATAAATCAGTATCAGCACCACTCACTAAAGTTGTAAACTCAGCAGTCGTACCTACTAAATCACTTTCTTGACCTTCCAAAGCTGCTATTTCAGCTCTTAGAGACTGAAGTTCGTCTGCACTCGGCATATGTTCAGGCTCAAAGTTTGAAGCACCACCTCTTTGACCTGCAAAACCAGCATCTTCTAAATAACCATCCCAAGATTCATCTTGTAAATTATCCCAGCTACCATTATTATTTGCGATATGAGCATTACCTTGATCATCTAGACCAAATAATCCAGCACCATTAGCATCAGTACCTCTGAACATTTCACTAGCTTCAGCTTCTCTGAATCCAGCCTCTCTATTTCCATCATCAGCAGTGTCATCACCAGTCTGGATTATATTATCTCCAGCTTTTACATAAACACCTGTAGTTAAGAATACTTTACTATGTGTATAATCACCCGCAGCATCAGTTCCTGCAACATTCTCAGTATTTAAAAATATTTCAGTACCATCACCTAGAACAAAGGAAGAATTATCACCGAAATGGAAATCATCTGTACCATCTGCATTTAAATCCACATGTGGATCACCATGAATATGAGCTAGTGTTTCACCCTCTGCATTCCTAATCCAAGTCTGATGACCACCTTGGTTTACATCTGTTTCAACTTGATAACCACCACTAGTAGTAAAAACAGCGTTACCTTGTTCATTAATTTCAGTTTCAATTTCAGTCTTAGCCTCTAATGCAGCTAATTCTGACTCTTTACTACTTAAAAGACCTCTAGTACCCATTAATTCAGCGTTATAATAATCTAATTCACTACTATAAACAGCATGTTTACTAGCAGCTAAGTTTACTTCTGAAGATAAAACATCTCTTGTTAGATCAGCAATCTGAACATCACCATCACCAGTATCTTGAGGTAATAATTCATTTCTTGTTTTATTGACCCTTTTTACAGCTTCATCATTTGTACTTGCAGCTAAATTATCATTAGATACAGCAGAATTTACACCTGTGGATGAAATAGTCTGCATATTAGAAACACTATTTATTGCATTCATCTTTTCGAACCTCTTTGAAATACAAATTAACAGAAGATCTTTAAGAAACCGTTAACTCGTCAGGCGAAAAACCATATTGTTTTTCAAGTTCACTAACTATTTTATTATTAACATTATCGTAGATATTTAAATTATTCCAACTCTCTCTTGCCAAATCGGTATCTATAGCTTCAAACTCAGCTTTTTGAATGCCAATATCTTCTTGATATCCCTTATGGTTGTCATATAACTCAAATGCTTCATCTTCTGATATGTCACCAAAATCAATAGCAAGTTGATCTGCAATGCTGGAAACCCTTTCATTTGTTGACAAATGCTTTAATTGTCGCTGATAGGTATCATGTGATCAAACTACTACTAAATCTTAGGTTTACTGAAGTCTGGAAGATTTTGGAGCCCTCTGGATCAAAGTCCAAGGGCTTAGTCTCATTATTTAGAAGAAAACCTGAAAA
>CALBDR010000450.1 GCA_937927525.1 uncultured Candidatus Melainabacteria bacterium | reverse complement strand
ATCCTGTATAGGATCAAATTTAAAGCGTTCTGGTATACGTTTCCTAGAAATATATTTAAGTTTATTTAGTAAATTTTCTCCAGCACTTGCTTCTATGAAATAGAAATCTGAATTCTCATTTTTAGAATCAAAGTCAGGCATTTTACCTTCGTTTACTTTATGAGCGTTACTAATGATTTGACTTTCAGCTGCTTGTCTGAAAATCTGTTCAAGCTTTATGGTGTTAATAATTTCAGAACTTATTAAATCGTTTAAAATCTGTCCTGGTCCTACTGAAGGTAATTGATCAACATCTCCAACTAATATTAGAGCTGTTTTTAAAGAGATAGCTTTTACAAGAGAATTCATTAAGGAGACATCAATCATAGAAGCTTCATCTAAGACTAATAAGTCACAGTCTAAAGGAAGCTCTTCATTATGATTAAAGTCAAAAATAGCAGGATTAAATTCTAGAAGTCTATGAATAGTTACAGCTTCATGATTACTACTTTCAGACAGCCTTTTGGCTGCTCTTCCTGTAGGTGCTGCTAATTTAATTTTTACTTTCTTGGCTTTGAGTATTTCGATTATCGATTTAACAAGAGTTGTTTTACCAGTACCAGGACCTCCAGTGATTATAGAAATTTTATTTTGTAAAACTCTTTCTATGGCTTCTTTTTGTTTTTCTGCAAGTTCAATTTTAAGTTTACTTTCAACCCATGGAATTGCTTTAGAGGTGTCTATATTTCTCCATGGACAATAGGACTCTGATAGTAGTTTGATTTTATGAGCTATATTCTTTTCAGCGTGATAATAAGAGCTTAAGAAAACGTATTTTTCTTCTTCTCCTGAGATCGTCTGAATTGTATCTGAGACTAATTCTTTATTTTCAAGTTCATGTCTTATCTCTTCTCTAACCTTTTCAGTTTCTACCTCTAAGAGATCTATACTTGCTTTTTCTAAAGCTTCAAATGGAAGTGCACAGTGCCCATCATTAGTGGCATTAAGAAGAGTGTGTCTAATACCTGCTCTTAATCTTATAGCTGAATTTTCTTCAATACCAATATTTTTTGCGATCATATCTGCAGACATGAATCCGATTCCTCTTATATCCTTTGCAAGCTGATATGGATTTTCTTTAACCTTTTCTATAGCATTATCACCATATTCTTTATAAATTCTTGTAGCCTTAGAGGTTCCTACACCATGTGCCTGAAGGAAGACCATGATTTCTCTTATTCTTTTCTGCTCAGTCCAGTTTTTGGTGATTTTTTCAACTCTTTTTTTTCCTATACCTTCTACTTCGAGTAATTTATTAGGCTCATTCTCTATAACTTCAAAGACTTCTTCTTTAAAAGCTTTAGTTAGTCTTTTAGCGTATTCAGGTCCAATTCCTTTTATTAGACCTGAGCCTAAGTATTTTTCTATTCCTATCAGTGTTGTAGGTTTAAAAACATCAATTATTTCAGCTTTAAATTGCATTCCATGCTCAAGGTTGTTAATCCAAAATCCTTTTGCTAAAAGGTTTTCTCCAGCTGTAATACTTGCAATTTTCCCAACTAAAGTTACAAGCTCTTTGTGCCCTTTTGCTTTAACTCTTAAAACACAAAAGCCTGTTTCTTCACTATGAAAGGTTACTCTTTCAACTAATCCTTTCAGTTCTTCCATAACCAAGCTCATTCATCATTGGTTCTATCATCGGTAAAACCTTCTCAATAGACTCTTGATTCTTTTTCCACTTGTCATTCTTAGGTTTCTCAAACAGTGCAGTACTCACTACAGGCGGTTTTTCAGCGTATTCTTGAAGTTTATCTTCGTATTTAATATCCACAAAATCACAGATGTTTTTTACAACTTCACCTGGTT
This sequence comes from uncultured Candidatus Melainabacteria bacterium, assembly GCA_937927525.1. Taxonomy (GTDB): domain Bacteria; phylum Cyanobacteriota; class Vampirovibrionia; order LMEP-6097; family LMEP-6097; genus DT-14. Next base: position 25,063 of record CALBDR010000450.1, on the reverse strand, counting down.
TTTCACACATATCTTCATAGCGAACTTTTATAACTCTGTCCTGATCTAGCAAAGCTAGATCATCCAAAGCATATCTATTTGATTGAATCCACTGATGCGCACAAGTTTCTTCTAAACTTTTTCCATTAAACTCTTCCCAGTCAGGTGGAAGAACGTATTCCCACTTCTGGAAATCAAAGTTGTTAAAACTAAACTCTGTATTTAATCTAGGAAAGCGTTTGTGTTTTATATGCTTTGCTTGACGCTTCCATCCTTCGATTAGTGAACTTATGTTAGATTTTCCTTCACGAGAAATAAAAACAAACTTAGCATCAGGGAAAAGTTTATTCATAAAATCAACCCTAAAACAGTTTCTAGGGGTTTTTTCTAAAATCCTATATTCTTCATTTCTTTTATCTTTCATGAAGGCATTAGCTTTAGTAACAAGCGTCGCAAATGGATTAGGAATAGGTAAATGAGAGGAAATAGCTTTTAATCTAAATTTCTGCGCAGTCCAAAAAGCTAAGTTTTCTTTATTAACAGTGTATTCATGGAAACCTTTTCTGATATAGTTTTTTAGTTCATCACTCAAATCTTCTCCAGTAAGAACATCATCTTTAGCGTCCGGATCAAGCATGCCATTAAAATATGCTCCACGAATGACATTCCAGCTTTCTCTATATAGAGAATATAATTCTTTACTTTGGGTGAGAATATTAAAAAGCATAGTGGTTCCTGAACGTGGGCAACCAATTATAATGACTGGATTTTTGATTAAATCAGAAGACATAATTGTTTATTATCGCATGAATATATAGGCAAACAGTCTAATAATATCCATACTCACTTAAATCCGTATCAATAATTTCAGCAAGCTTTTTATTTGCTTCACTATATCTATCAGTAAGCTTTTCAGCAATAATTTCTTTAATTCTAATATCAAAAAACTTGTGAATCTTCTTAGGGATAATTGAATCTAATAATAAAATATTTTTATAGTTATTTCCTCTAGAATGTTCATTTTCTTTGACTTGTTCTGTTTTTGGAACAAGATTAGGGTTTTCTTGTTCACTTTTTTGAACAATTTTCTTCTCGTGGTAAGGATTAACTAAGATTTCCTTCCAGGAATTCAAGTCAGTAGCAAATGGATTTAGTGTGCTTTTAGCAAAGAGTTTATTTGATTGTCTTAAGAATATGGAACTAAGAGTAGAGATTCTTTTATTTGTTTTTTTAGCGAAAGGTAATTCCTCTAAACCTTTTACTGAAGCAAAGTTACTAATTTTTTTTGCAAATACCTCAGGTTCATTTTTGAAAAGTTCAAAAGGTAAAACTAGAACAGATTTTTTACAGAAAAGCTTTTGATAGTAGTTAACTAATCTATAGTAATTAAAGTATTCGTAGTTAAATAATGGCATTATCGCTTGATTGCGCTTACTGGGTTCTAGGTAATCGTGAAGCGCACAGGCTCCGCCTGCACGAACATATTGAATATATGTAGAAAGAATCATATCTTTTTGTTCACGGATAACTATTAGGATTTTCCCCTCTGGAAAGCAGGCTTTAAGCCTGTCAGCTATTTCTTTACTATCGTAACCACCTGAGTGTGGGTTACCTGAAAGTCTTTCATTACTGATTACAGAACAAGAATCATCATTTACTAAAGATTTGTAATAATCTTTAAATTCCTCTTCATTAAAATCCAAGCCATTGACTAGGATTAATTTATCTCTTATTTCTCTTTGAGAAATAAATCTTTTAAAGCCACTTGCTTCATTATCAAAAAGGTTTTCTTGAAGCCAAGTTGATGCAGTTTTATGATAACCGATATGTATTAATTCTGAATTCATAGATCGTAGCCATATTTTGATAAATCAAAATTAACAATTTTTTGTAATTCTTTATTACCTTCTAAGAACCTTTCACCGACTTGTGATTCGATATATTTATCTAAGCTTTTGTCACATATTTTTTTTATAAATTTTGGGACTAGTCTATCTAGAACCATAAAGAAGCCTATAGTGTTGTTACTAAAGTATTCAGAACTAGGTGCTGATGGATTTAGCGTGGTCTTCACAAATAATTTGTTTGCTTGTCTTGCAAATTTAGACATGAGGTATGAAAGTCTTTTGTTTGTTACATTTCCGAAAGGGATTTCCTTTAAACGTTTAGCCCCACTGAATTCTACTATATGAGTATAGAATTTTTGTGGATCATCTTTGAAAAGTTCATATGGAATTACTAAGACTTTATCTTCACCAAAAAGTGTTCTGTAGTATTGGATTAATTTTACGTAGTCAAAATGTTCAAATTTGAAGAGAGGTATAACTGGTAAACCTCTTTTCGGAGGTTTTATATAGTCTTTTATAGAGCAGGTTCCACCGTATTTAACGTACTGAAGGTAGCATGAAGAAATAGCACTTTTTTGCTCACGGATTACTATGAGTACTTTTCCATCTGGGAAACAAGCTTTTAATCTATCTGCAATTTCTTTACTATCATAGCCACCAGAGTGAGGGTGCCCTGAAAGTCTTTCACTACTTATAACTGAAATGGTATCCTCACTAAGGTTTTCAGTTTCAATTGCTTGTTTCATTAATTTTAAGTGATGAGTTCTGACAGCTTTAGAGTTGAAATCAAGTGAGTGAGGTAAAACTATAAAGTCTCTAATATCTTTCTTTGAGAAAAATCTTTTCAATAATGTTTCTGGATTATCTAGAATATGTGTCTGTAACCAGGTTGAAGCTGTTTTATGATAACCGATGTGTATTAGTGTTTCTAGTGCCATTTAATGATTTCTTTTTTCTCTTCTTAAAAATAATTTTAGTAAATCATTTATGTAAGAATTACCATTTATGATTTCTAAAAAATCTACTCCTAAGTGTTTAAGAGAGTTTTTGATGTTTTGTTGGTAAGATTTTTGTGAGTTGAAAAAATTAGTTCTGACAGAGCTTCGATTTAAATTAAGTAGTTGTTTCTGTCCAGTTTCTGGGTCTCCAATCTCAATAAAGCCGATGTTCGGTAATTTAAATTCACGCTTATCTCTTACAGAGATTAGAATTATGTCTTGAGTTTTTCTAAGGATTTTTAATTCTTGTTCATAGGCTAAATTAGTTTTTTTGTTTTTTTCTTTTGCTTCTGAAATATTTTCATCAATGAAGTCAGATATGAAGAACACGATAGAGTTTCTAGGAATAACTTTAATAGCATCCTGTAAAGCTTTTTTAATGTTAGTTTTTTTAGACTTGGTTTTGAAAGTTAGTAGGTCTTTAATTAATTTAAAGATATGAGCTTTACCTTGTTTTGGAGGGACTAAATATTCTATCTCATCGGTAACTATTATTAACCCAACTTTGTCGTTGTTTTTTATTGCTAAGAAGGCTAGTACCGAAGCAAGTTCTATGACTAATTCTTTTTTCGACTTTTTGGCTGTCCCGAAATTGTTTGAGGCACTTAAATCTATGATTAACATCATAGTGATTTGTCTTTCTTCTTTATAGGTTCTGATATAAGGTTCTTGCGTTCTTGCTGTAACCTTCCAATCAATATTTTTTATTTCATCACCGTATTGATATTCTCGAATCGAGTCGAAATTCAGTCCAGTGCCTTTAAAAGCAGATTTATATTCTCCTGCTAGTATTTGGCTTGCAAGCCTGTCACTTTTGAGGAGAATCTTTTTGATTTGGCTTATTAAACTTTTGTCTATAAGAGCCACAGGAATATTTTAGCTTATTTAGGACTTATGCATAGACTTGGAGTTTTTAGATCATAATTTGAAAGAATTTCGTAGTTAAAGCTGCTTAGATTTAGCTTTAATTCAGCATAATCTTTTTCATTTTCCCATTTGATATGGATTAATTCTTTTTCATCTGCTTCGATGATTTTGAAATTTCCATTAAAAGCTGGACATTCATTTCTAAATTTAATTAAGTTTAAAAATTCAATTACTAGAGGCTTTTTAATTTCTTGCTCTATTTCTTCGATGCTATAGTTATGGCGATTAACTTCTCTGCCGACTCCAGTTTCTTGGTATCTTTGCTGGTCATTTTTTCCAGCTAGTAAACCGGTGTAATAGATTTGTGGAATTCCGGGGCTGAAAAGTTGGATTAGTCGAGCTGCTAAATACTTCTGATTATTTTCCTCAAGTGCTGAGTAATAAGTACAGTTTATTTGATGAACGTCAAAATCCAGTTCTTCACCCTTTTTCTTTAATACTTGGTTGATATTAGCTCCACGATTTATTAGTAGCTCACTTATTTCTTTAGCTTCTGAGACTGGAATTAAACCTGTAATATCAGGTTGAACAGGTATTCCATCATGAGTATCTAATGTAGTGTACTGCTTTTTAGGGCAGATTTTTAGCCAGTTTTCTAGATATGTTTTATCAGCTTTTTCCAATGCGTGAATAACTAAAAAAGGTAAATTAAAGTCATAAACCCAGTAACCGTTTTCAGCTATATTTAACTGTCTTTCATAATCTGTATGTACCTCTGGTAGTAGTGAAAGATTATTTTTAGAGGCTATATTTTCGACCCAATTCAAAATATCAAATAACTCAGGGGTGTTAAAAAAACAACTAGTACCAGCTTTTTTAGTAGTATATGCAAATGCGTCTAAGCGTATCTGTGAAATGTTTTGAGAAGCCAGGAACTTTAAAGTATCTTCAATATATTCTTTAGTTTTGGGAGTGTTGATATCTATATCGATTTGCTCTTCACCGAAAGTTGTCCAGATCTGTTTTTGTTCTTGATTTTTTCCTACTCTAAATTCAGTAAAAGGTGTATCAGGCTTTCTTAAAAAGATTTTTTTCAGATCTTTATTTGGTAAAACTCCATCTGCCCAGAATTTTTCAATAGGGATAAACATTTCAGCATATTCTGAGTCTTCACCTTTTTCTAAGTAATCTTTAAAAGCTAGTGATTGAGCGGAGACATGGTTGACCATAAAGTCAGCCATAAGCTCATATTTTTCACCTAATGATTTTATGTTTTCCCAATCACCAAAACTTTCTTCTACTTTTTTATAATCTATCGGTGCAAAACCTCTATCCGCAGAGGATGGAAAGAAAGGTAATATATGAATTCCATGGATATAATCCTTTAAATACTTATCCATAACTAGTTCAAGTTTTTCTAGATTTCCTCCAAGTGAGTCTGGGTAAGTTATTAGTTGAACTTTGTTGTTTGGCATGGATTATATTTTATCAATTCTTATGGTAATAAACTCAAAGCCATGCCTTTGAGAATTAGCTTGAGCTAACAAAGACCTAAAAATCAAAAAAGACATACTATAAAAACACTGAAGGTATCTGATATATTTTATCTGATAACTGTCTGATTTCTGAGCCATTATTAATTAAGAATCCATGACTAGACTTGAATTCTTCAATAAATTTATTAAGGTTATTTATATGTTCTTTTTTAAAACTTGAGCTAGTTTTGATTTCTATCGGAATTAAAGATTTAGATGTTTCAATCACAAGGTCAATTTCAGCTTGATTTTGAGTTCTATAGTAAAAGTAACTCGCTCTTGAAGCAGTATTTGCAAGATTTTTTCTAATTTGTTCAATGATAAAACCTTCCCAGATTAAACCAAAATTTGCTTTACTCATCATCTGTTCGATTTCATCAAACTTATTAATATAGTTAATCAAAACCGTGTCTTTTAGATAGCCTTTGGGCATTTTAATTAAGCGTTTTTTGGAATTTTTATCAAAAGCTTTAAGCTTGGACCAGATAAAAGTGCCCTCGGCTATTTCTAAATATTTTTTGACGCTTGGTTCTGATATTCCTAGTGATGAAGCGAATTGAGAGTATTTGATTGTGTCCCCAGAGCTATGACATAGCATCATAATTAATCTTCGATAACTTTCAAGTTCAAGATTAGGGAATAAAGATCTAATGTCTCTTTCTATATAGGTTTTAAAATAATTTTCCTGCCAGACTCTATAAAATTCTTTATCTTCCCTTCTTATAAAAGGTTCTGGATATAATCCATAGAAACACATTTCAAATAACTCATCGAGATTATAATTGGCTTTTAATTCATTTAGATTACTTGGAGTTTCAATGCAAGAGTAGAATTCTGATTTTTCTCTCTCTATAGCTTCATTCCAAGTCAAGCAAGGAACTTCTATAATTGCGACTCTACCTGCTAAAGATTCACTAATACTATTAAGTAAGTGTGGTGAACTAGAACCACTGAGTAGATATTGACCATAGTTAGATCTATTTTCATCTATTTTTACTCTTAGAGCTTGAAATAAGGCGGGGCATAATTGCGCCTCATCGATGGCTAAGGCTTTTTTTTGTGTATTTAAAAATAGTTTAGGATCAGAGCTTATATAGTCATAATCCTCAAGATCTTCAAGATCAAAGAATTTTGCATCAGGCAGTACTTTCTTCATTAATGTACTTTTACCTACTTGCCTTGCACCTATAAGTACAACACAAGGGAATTTAGATAGGTAAGATTTTATGGTTTTTTCTAATTCTCTTTTCAGCATACCAAGATAATCTAAGTATAGCATTTGGAATATCTTGGTTGTTGTGTGTGAAGGAAATAAATTTTTAAATTGGCTTGAATTAAGGTAATAAAACCTAAAGATACCACTATACTATATATTTAGTCTTTTAAACTATAAATATGTCGCTGGAATTTGAATAATATTTTCACTGAGCATAAAGATTTCTTCACCCTTATTTATTAATATTCCATAAGGACATTTTTGTTCTTCTATAAAATTACTTAGACTTTGTAATTTTCGAATATCAGTATTTGAACCAGACTTAATTTCTATAGGTATAAGAGAATTTTTTGTTTCGATGATTAAATCAATCTCTGATTGATTATGGGTACGGTAAAAATAAAATTTGACTCTACTGTGGTGATTAGAAATAGACTTGATAATTTCTTCTATTATAAAGCTTTCCCAAATCCTGCCATAGTGTGGGTGTGATTTTAAATTTTCAATAGATCCTATATTTAAAAAGTAATTTATTAAACCGATGTCGCGTAGATGCCCTCTAGGGGTTTTTACTAGACGCTTTTTAGTATTTTTGTCGTAACAATTCAAACTTCTCCATGTAAAAGTACCTTCAGCTATTTCCAAGTACTTTTTTATAGTTGGTTGGGAGACGTCTAGGGATCTAGCGAAGTTAGAAGCATTGATTAATTCTCCTGAAGAGTAGGCAAGCATAGTAAAAAATCTCTTGAATGCTTGCAGGTTTAAAGTCGGGAATAGTGACCTAATATCTCTTTCAATGTATGTTTTGACATAGTTTTCATACCATTCATCATAAAAAAGAGTATTTTTTCTTTTCAGAAAAGGTTCTGGATAGGATCCATAGAAATTAAACTCGTCGAGTTGTTTTCTTTCTAGATTAGGTTTTAATTTTTTTAATTTACTTAAATCTTCTATTCTTTCTGCGAATTTTGACTCTTTAATTTCGTAGGCTTCATTAATGCCAAGTGAAGGTATTTCCATGATGGCTACTCTTCCAGCCAGGGATTCACTGATGTTTTTAAGTAGTTCAGGTGAACTTGAACCTGTAAGCAAAAATTGTCCAGTTTGTTCTCGCTCACTATCTATAGCAACTCTTAAAGATTTAAATAGATTATTACTTAACTGTGCTTCATCTATGATTATGGGTTTAGTTTCTATTTCATTAAAAAATAAATCTGGATTGTTATTAATACGATTGAAATCAATTTCTTTTTCAAGGTCGTAGATTTTGGCTTTAGGAAATAATTGTTTTAATATTGTAGATTTACCCACTTGTCTTGCGCCGAGTAGTACCACACAGGGAAAGTTTGCCAATAATTCTTTGATTTTAGAAATTTGATTGCGATTTACCATGGTATGAAATACTAAAGTTTGACTTTTAAATATCATATAGCAAGTTAAGCTTGCTTACAAGCCTTAAGCGGTGGTTGAGGAACTATTTCATTCATAGGAATAATTTTATGAAAATCTACTACTTTCATAACATCTTCTCGTTTTAAATCTTCTGGTTTTTCATAGCCACAGGCATGTAGTAAGCTCGTAAATTCATGTAAAACCGCGTGGTGATAATTAGGTACACGTGAGATTTTAGTTTCTATGACTAAACCTCTTTGAAGCCATGGATCATGGGTTGCGATTCCCGCTGGGCAGTGGTTAGTATTACATTTAAGAGCATGTATACAACCAATGCTGAGCATAAAGCCTCTAGCTCCAGAAGCCATGTCAGCCCCAAGGGCGATGATAATTGCAAGGTCAGCTCCAGTTATGATTTTCCCCGAAGCGTTAAGTTTTATTTCTTCTCTAAGACCACTATCTCTTAGTTTATTATCGATAAACATAATGGCATCTTTTAATGGATAACCTAGATAGTCAGTGTGAGCAAGTGGTGCAGCTCCAGTAGCGCCTTCGGCGCCATCTACAGAGATAAAATCTGGCATGATTTTAGTTTCTCGCATCGCTTTTATTAAGTGATTGATAAATCTCTTTCTACCTAAGCAAAACTTTATACCCACAGGTTTTCCAGATAATTTTTGTAAGTAATCTATCCATTTTAAAAGTCCATACTCATCTTCCCATTCTTTATGGGCAGGAGGAGAAATTACATCTTCACCCATTTCAATTCCACGAATTTCAGCGATTTCTTCACTGATTTTCTCTTTAGGAAGAACTCCACCTTTTCCAGGTTTCGCTCCCTGGGAGATTTTAATCTCAAACATTTTTACGTTGTCTTGTTTTGCAAGCTCTAAAAACTTTTCTTCTGAGAAGTTGCCTTCCTTGTCTCTGACACCGAATTTAGCAGTTCCGATTTGTACTACTAAGTTAGCGCCACTATCTAAGTGATATGAAGAAACTCCACCTTCACCAGTATTGTGGTAACATTCTGCTAATTTTGCACCGTTTGATAGCGCCTGAATGGCGTTTTTTCCGAGCGCACCATAAGACATTCCAGCGATGTTAAATCTAGAAGCTAAATAAGGTTTTCTTCTCTTTGAGCCGATTACTAGGCGATGATCTGAGGGGTATGATTTTTCATCGATGTTTTTAGGAAAAGCACTGTGTCTAATAAGTAAGGTTCCTGGTTTATCTATGTCTTTTTTAGTTCCGAAAGCTACGGTTCCTAATTGTTTTTTAGAGTGGGCGTAGACCCATGATCTGATATATCTTGGTATAGGACGGTCAGATCTTTCATCATGGAAAAGATACTGTCTCAACTCTGGTCCTATTAGCTCTAAAAAGTATCTAGCTATTCCAATTACTGGAAAGTTCCTTCTAATAGTGTGCTTTTTTTGATTAACATCGTATATAAATGCCGCAATTATCACTAGAACAGGTGTTCCCATCATTAGGAGACCTGAGTAGTGATTTAAAAATTTAAGTGTATGTTTAAAAAAGCTGAAAAAATGTGAAATTAATTCTTCCATATTATATATTTACCCTCACTAATGTTTTATCATTAAAACTTATGGTAGTACAGAACAAGGACATACTTATTTATACTTGGGATACATGCCCATTTTGTCAAAGAGCTTTAGCTCTCTTAAACGAAAAGGGTTTTAAGTATGAACAGGTTAAAGTTGATGGTGACGAAGCTGCTCGTGATGAGATGGCGAAGAAAACTAAAGGTAACCGTAGATCTGTACCTCAAGTTTTTATTGCTGGCGAGTCAATTGGGGGTTGTGATGACCTTTATGCATTAAATGATGCTGGCAAACTTGACGAATTAGTTTCTTAAGATGACTAGTGAAGCATCTAATTTATCCTTAGCTGAAAGAGCCAAGCGCTACTCTAAACAAAAATCTTTAGGACAAAACTTTTTAGTTGATGAGTATATCCACGATTCTATTATTAAAGTTAGTGATTTATCTAAAGATGATATTGTTTTGGAGATAGGGGCTGGAATAGGTTTTCTTACGGAAAGACTAATTCCAGAGGTTAAGCACTTATATGCTATTGAGTTAGATAGTAACGCTTGTACTCATTTAGAGATTCTATCGAAACTTAATTCTAATTTTAGCTATAAAAATGCTGATGTTTTACAAACTAATTTAAAGGATCTTATTCCTGAAGAGCATTTACAGCCTGGGAAAATAAAAGTTGTAGCTAATATTCCGTATCAAATCACGACTAAGATTTTGATTCACCTTTTAGGTGAAATAGGTTTTCCTAGTGAGAATAAAGAATATATTTCAGATATTTATATTTTAGTGCAGAAAGAATATGCTGAAAGATTAAGTGCAGAACCAGGTGTAAAGGATTATTCAGCTGTCACTTTGTTTGCTAATTACTATACAGTTCCAGAGTATTTATTTACTGTAGAGGCTGAGTGTTTTCAACCTGCTCCTAAAGTTACTTCAGCTTTTATTAAGCTTGCTCTAAGAGATAAACCTAGAGTTGAAGCTCCTAATCCTAAACAGCTTAGAAGATTTATAAAAGCTATTTTTGCTAATCGAAGAAAAGTTTTGTCAAACTCTCTAAAAGCTGCTGGATACAGTAAGGAAGAAATAGATTTTTTAGATTTAGACCCTAAATTACGAGGGGAAACACTTACTTTAGAACAGATTAATGAATTAGTAATAAAATTAGATAATAAAGATGCTTAGAAAAATTGCTAGTGCTAAAGATCGTTTAACCGCTTTTTATATTAACGTATTTTTTCTTGCGCTTTTAACTTATTTAATTGCTCATATTTTAAAGCTAGCTTTATCTATTTTCTTTCACGGTTATGGCTTTTTGGATTCTTTATACTTTGCTTTTCCTTTAGCTTTATTTTTGAATTCTTTATTAGTTGCTAAAACTCATATTGATATTGGTAAGCTGATTTTAGGTATAGAGATTGTAAATTATCACGGAAATAAAAAAGCAAGTTTTCTTCAAGTCTTTTTCCGGACTTTAATTTCATATCTTTCTATAGCTGTTTTTGGTTTAGGTTCGCTTGCGATCATTTTTAATTCTGAAAGGATTAGTTTTCATGACCTTTGTGTAAATACACTTGTTGTTGAGAACATCCATTATTTAAGAAAAAATATTCTAGTACAAATATTTCATTGGGTATTTTTTTTGGTTGGCTCTGCTTTAGCTTTGGGGATATTTTTAGTTATAGTTCTTAGCCCTTACCCACTTTTAAATAATTATATTTATGACACTAATATTACTGCTTATGATGTTAATAACTATATTCATTCAGAAAAAGATATTGAACTTGCAAAGTTTAAAAAAATCAAGTTGGAAAATAGAACTGAATTTTCAATTCCATACTCTAATTCACAAGTTTATGCTTTGCTAAGGTTTAAAGATAAAGCAGAGTTTGTTGATTTTGAGCTAGATCCTGATACGGACAAGAACTATATAAGTAAATCAGATTTAAAAAAGTTTGCTTCTGAGAATTTAAAGGTTTTTAGATATTTTAGTTTAGATATGGACGAAGCTCTTAAGTTTAAGTCTGAGCCTTATATAATAGTACCTGTTTTAAGTATTAAAGATGATAAAGGACACGATCTTGATTTCTATAATCAGGTTTTTTACATTTCAGATTCTGCAAATGTAATAGCAAAAGATCTTTTGAAACTATTTGATACTAAGCTTGATGTCGATAATTCAGAATTAGATATTAAAATTTTTGATTTTGATCAAGAGATTTTTAAGTATAAACTAGGCAAGAAATCTAAGTTTATTCTAAGTCAAATAGCCAGAAACTTAAAAGCTGATTATATTAGCTCTTTAGAAGCTAGTGATATAGATTTTGATCTTGGAGAACGGCTTAACTACAAGCTAATCATTGACCCTAATTACGGTAGTATAGTTGAGCTTACTTTAACTAATAATGTTAAGAATAAAGATTTAGTAGCTTTTAGTGAACAGTTTTTAAAGTCTTACCGTGTAATGGTTAAATTTAATAAAGAGCTTAAAGCTAAAAGAAAAGTTGAATTGAATATTAGTCTTTAGTAAGCTAAAGTAAAGCTTTCTTTAGGAACACTAATTATTATAGAGTTTATTTTTTGACTTTTAGAGAGTTTTTCATTTTCAATAAATTCTAAATTAGCACCTATGACTTCAAGTCTATTTTTAACTTCTTTTAGTCTATAGCTGTGATAATCCGTATCTATCATTCGATGAGGGTAGTTTAAACTTATTTTTAAAGAATAATCTTCTTCTGAAAGCTCAATAAGTAAAAGAATTTTAAGGGGTCTCTCATCTATATCATGGTTTACTTCATCGATAAGATAAATCAATTCATTAATTGAACGGAAAATATTGATTTTATTTTCATAATCCATTTTCACAGAACGGATTTTAGTTTCTAGTTTGATTTTAGTTTTATCGTAAGAAATAGCATTTGACTTCTCCACTAATAGATTTAAGCTATCAATGAAAGCTCTTTCACCTTCATAATTAAGTGGAGCTAGGTTAAATAACCAAGTATCAAGTTTATCTAAACTATTATTAAAGTCAGTTCTGGCCATAAATAGAAGGTTTTTAAATGAGTTTAGGCTCATTTCATCGGTGTTAGAGTTTAATTTTCCTTGAATATCACTTAGCTCGGCTAAGATTTTCTCTTGAAAATCAATTAATAAACTTTCGTATTTATCTTCGACTTTTAAAAAATATTTAGCTCTTAAATCTCTTTCCAGTAGTTCTTTTTCAGAGTTGCTAAGATCTTTATTTGCAACTAGTTCGTGTTTTCTTTTGTGTTCTAAAGCTTGAATTTTATTTCTTGGTAAAGTTTTAAATGCTCTATACCAGTTAACTCCATCTAAATCAGCATCAAATAGTGTAGTGAAAAAGAAAACGAAGAAAGATGAAAGTATAAATTTAATAATATAAATGTTTATATCAAATACTAAGAAAACGATTTGACTAGTAAAGATTAACCCTACGAAAATAATACTTAAGAAAAAAGCTCTAGCCCAAGGTTTTATTGACAGTAGAAAAATTGCTAAAGCAATCATAAAAAAGAAGAAAGCAATGTAATGAATATCTATATTCAAAACAAGGTCAGGGCTATATAGTGGGTCTTGCAATGCAAATTTTTTTAAACCTACGCGCCCTAATACAAGCTTCTTTTCTAAGCTCACGAAAATACTATCATTTATTAAACTAAAACTGCTAAAAGATAGTAAACCTATCATTAAGCTAGTAAGGTAATTTTTTCTAGTCACTTACAATATTCTAAACCTTTTTCGGTGACAATGCGCCCCCTTTGGGTTCTTAATAGTAAGCCGGATTGGATAAGAAATGGTTCGTAGTAGTCCTCGACGGTGTTTTTATCCTCTCCTATAAGTCCAGCTATAGTTTCTAGACCTGCTGGTCCTCCTTGGTAGTTATTAATAAGTACTTCGAGTATTTTTTTATCCATATTATCAAGTCCATGCTTGTCGATTTGGTATAAGTCGAGAGCTTTTTTAGCTGTTTCAATATCTAAAAAGTCTTTTTCTAGATGTTCAGAGTAGTCTCTAACTAATCTAAGTAAGCGGTTTGCGATACGAGGAGTGCCACGGCTTCTGCCTGCTATTTCTAATAATGCTTTATTTTCTATTTCTAAAGATAGTTTACTTGCACTTTTTTCGATTATTTGTCCGAGCTCTTCTTCGTTATAGTATTCCATTCGATGAACGTGTAGAAATCTATCTCTTAGTGGAGCACTGATGTAGCCTAGTTTAGTTGTAGCTCCTACTAAGATGAATTTATTGATTTTCAAACGCATGATTCTAGTTGAATCATCTTTTCCAGCATTTAAATCTACTTCAAAGTCCTCGATAGCTGGATATAGTAATTCTTCTGTGACTTTATTTAAACGATGAATTTCATCGATGAATAATACATCTCCTGGAGAAAGAGACATTAGTATTCCGATAATATCTTTAGGTCGTTCAAGTGCAGGGGCAGAGAAGGTTTTAATCGTCGTGCCAAGTTCTTTGGCTATTAAATATGCACAGCTGGTTTTTCCAAGTCCTGGTGGCCCATAAAGTAAAACATGACCTAAGCTTGCAAGGTCATTTCTCTTTTTAGCGGCGTTAATAGATATGCTTAGAGTCTGTTTTAATCTTTCTTGACCGATATATTCATCAAAGTTTTCTGGTCTAAGTTTATTACCTTTTTCGTTATTAATATCTGATCTAGTTGCAGATGCGTCTAGATTTTTAGACTTTTTTATAGGTGATTTATTTTTATCCTCACCATTCTGTTCATAGGATGAAACTATTGCCATTACTTACATAAGTAAGTCTAACATGCTATTTTGCTTTTGCAAAGCGTTAATATGGATATTTATTAAACAAAAAATCGAGCTTTTGGCTCGATGGATTGAATTTATTTTTTTCTATAGAAGATATTTTATCAAAAATTCTTGGTCTGTTCAAGCCCCCTGCCTTAAAAGTTATTAATTTTAGATTAGGGTTTTTGTACTATTTGTTGAAGTTTACAATAATATATATTTGTTGTGGAAAAGAGGTTTTGATTTGTAACAAAGGGATTGCTAGAATCTACTACTATGGAAGTACAGGATCAAGAAAACTTAGATCAAAATATGACAGAAAATAATAATGAGATAGATTTAGAGAAAATAACTGAAGAGATTCAAATCCAAAGCCAAGCTTTTAGAAAAGTTAGGCAAGAAATTAAAAAGAAAATCATTGGGCAGGAAGAGTTTATTGAAAAATTACTTCTCGGCCTTATCTCTGGTGGACATATGCTCGTAGAAGGGGTACCAGGTTTAGCGAAGACAGAAACCATTAAAAGCTTAGCTGAATGTACTGGGATAGATTCACAAAGAGTTCAGTTCACTCCTGACTTATTACCAGCAGATTTGATTGGTACTCAGATTTATAATCCGAATAATGGACATGGGAATTTTGAAACCAAAAAAGGTCCTCTTTTTTCTAATTTAATTTTGGCTGATGAAATTAACCGTGCACCAGCTAAAGTCCAGTCTGCTCTGCTTGAAGCAATGGCTGAGAAAACTATTACCCTAGGTGAAGAAACTTTTAAACTGGAAGAACCATTTATCGTTTTAGCTACGCAAAACCCGCTTGAGCAGGAAGGAACCTACGCTTTACCTGAAGCTCAGATGGATAGATTTATGATGAAATTATTGATTTCTTATCCTACTAGAGAGGAAGAGAAGCAAATCATGAATATGAAATCTACTAGAGAGAAGCTTTATTTAGATCAGATTATTAATAAAGAAGATATTTTCAATGCTAGGGCGCTTGTTGATAAAGTTTATGTGGATGAAAAAATTCAGGACTATATCATAGATATAGTTTTTGCTACTAGGTTAGAAGAAGAATCAAATTTCTCAAAGAAACAAAAGATCAAAGAACTTAATTACTTAATTGATTATGGTGCTTCACCTAGAGCTTCTATAGCCTTAACTTTAGCTGCTAAGACTTACGCTTACCTGAAAGGTAGAGCTTATGTGATTCCACAGGATATTAAGAGTATAGGGTTTGATGTTTTAAGACATCGTATTGGTTTAAGTTTTGAAGCCGAAGCAGAAGATAAAACTGCTGACGATATAATTAAAATTATTTTTGACTGTATAGAGGTTCCTTAAACTAAGGTAGTAATGAATCAAGGCTTGCTTGATTTAGGTTTAGTACGTAGAATGTCCTTATGACGATTGACTCAAAGTTTATTGGTAAACCTTACCCATCTGTAACTTATCAAGTTTCTCAAGAGAAAGTAAAAGAATTTGTAAAAGCTACTAAAGGTGAGCTAGGGAAGTATAGTCAGAATATTCCTTTAACTTTTCCTGTCGTTTACGCTTCAAATCTTTTGGAGCAAGTTCTTTATGACCCTGAATTGAATTTAAATTTAGGGAAATTAGTTCATGGAGATATGGAATTTACCTATCATAAGCAAGCTAAAGCTGGAGATCATATTACTAGTTACGCATGGATCGATAATATCTTTTCAAAAAAAGGTCATGATTTTGTCATTTTTAAAGTAGATTCTAAAGATGCTAATGATGAATTAGTTTGCGCTCAGACAAGCTCTTTTATCGTAAGAGGTGGAAATGATACTGATTTTAGTTTTTCAGAAAAGTTAGCAATGAGTTTAGCTGCAGTTGCCTCAAAAGTAAATTTTTTTCCTAAAGAAATATCCCCAAAGGAATTAGAACCAGAGTATAAGAGTCTCTCTGATAAAGAATTTAGCTTAAAAGTTTATATAGATAAGTATATGCCTCAAAAGTATGCTGGTGCTAGTGGTGATTTTAATGCGATTCATTTGGACTCTGATTTAGGTAAGTCTGTAGGACTTGGGTCCAATATTTTGCATGGTATGGCAACCATGGCCTTAGCAGCGAATTTATGTATTCATTATTTTGACCATAATAAAGTAAAGGTTTTTAAAGCTAGGTTTTCTAAACCTGTTAAGCCTGGTGATGAATTAAGCTTTACTATGCTAAAAGAGTCTGAAGATAGTTTAGTTTTTTCTGCAAAAAACCAAGAAGGTGCCTATGTGATAGACAAAGGCAGTATTGGTTTTTAAATTTATTGCTTAGATTTTCTCTTTTTAGACTCATTTAGTAAGAATTCATATTTTTCTTCCAAGTTTAGAATTGGTTCTATACTTTCATATTCTGTGAATAGCACTAATAATAGTTTTGCAAATTTTGCAGCTGTGTAATAACCTTCAATCATAGACATATCTTTAGCTAATGCTAATAATTGATTTAAAATTCCTTCACCATCTCTGATTCTTTTTTTGTTCATTTTTTGAATCATGCTTTCCAGTAACTTTAACTGATCGTATTGTCCTGGTAAATTAAAGTCTAGAATATTTTTGAAAATATTGTCAGCTTGGATATCTATGAATATTTGACCCGTTTCTTGCATTATAATTGGGTCTTCAGAGCTTGAAATTAGAAAATAGTCCTTATTTGATGAATATACTTTTAGTATTTGTTTGATCTTCTTTAAATGCTTATCAAATTCTTCGTCTGGAGTAATTTTGCCATAAATTTGTTCAATGTTTGAAATATAAAACATGGTTCCTTCTTGTTCATATTTCATTTGATTTTCAAGTGCGGTTCCAAGGTCATTTTTGTTTTCAGATATCATTTTTTCTAGATCAATATGTTTAAAAGCCATGTTTCTTAAAAGACAAAAGAGTCTACAGATATAGATCTTGTCGAATTTATTAGGACCTCTAAGCATTGCACTTTCATAAGTACTACCAGTGCCTTCTTTCTTTTCAAAAGGAGTTTTAGCAATCTTTTTTAAAAGTCCATCTATGTAATCTTTTTGGAATGATGGAACTGGCAAGTCATCTAAGTTTAGTTTTTCAGCTGTAATTATGTCTTTGTAAGTTAAAAATTTTGGTTGAGGTTCTTCAATGAACTCAACTTCTGACTCTGTCAGTGTATTTCTTTTAGCTAATATTTTTATTAGGTCTTTACCTTCATCCTCATCAAGTTTGTAGATAGCAAATAAATGCTCCATATCAAATAGGCTATTAATACCCATGAGTAGATTACCTAAAGTTGTTACAATGACTGGTCTTAAACTAGGCTTGTGCAGAGACTCCATAAATATTGAAAAAATTTCAGGTTTATTTATGTCTGTTACTAAGTCTTTTATTAAGCTTTTGAAGATTTGAGAAATTACTTCATCCATTCCTTCACTATGTTGAACTATTACTGGCAAAATCTTTAGAGATGCTTGGTGAATTTGATTAGGATCAAATTCATTTAAAATTTCAAATGCTTCCCATCTTACAATTGAATCCTCTTTATTATTACAAATGATATCCAGTAATAAATCTATGAGTGTTTGGTCATAAATTCTTCCTTCTTTAAAGTGAGTATTTATTCTTTGAAGTTGCTCAATAATAAATTTCTTTTTATCTATAGATCCTAAGTCATCTGAATTAACGAGTTCCTCAACTTCAACTTCTAGATATTCAAGTCCTAAACTTGGATACAAAGTGATAAAAGGAATAAAAGTTGATTTGTAATATAGAAATTGGTTGACTAAAGCTGTTTGCGAGGCTTCTTTTATTTTTGTTAATAGGTTTGGGAAAATAAAAGATAGGTTTTTTATTCCTTTAAAAACGGTGAGGTTCATTATTATATCTGGAGTTACCGATTCATCCCATTCGATTACATCACCATTTAAATGTTGAATTAGTTTATTTAAAGCAATATTTTGAATATCATTCTCTTGAATCCTTAACCATGCAAGCCAAGCATCAAATGATCTGTGCCTGAATTGGTAGCATATTTTTTTTAATAGCCTTAAAGTTTCTACGCTATATTTCTTTTTAATTTTGATTGACTTTTCATATTTTGCTGTAGAAAAGTTGTCTAAAAAGCTTGTAAATAGAACTAGATAGACGAATATAAATGCGGCTATGACAATGATAGTTATTATGAGGTTAATAGCATTACTATCCATTTAGAATACACCTATTTTTTGCATTTCTTCTAAGCTGACTAACTTTCCGTATATTAAAAGACAGATGTGGAAGTAAGTTCTAATATATACATCAAATTCAATTGAGTAGATATCATAACTACTAATTAAAATTTCTTGTTCAGATATATTACTTTTTTCTCTATTTTCACCTAATTCAAATAAAATTCTTTCCCATATTTTCTCTTGCTTTTCAAATGTACAGTATGGTACATCTCGAATTATTGGGAAGATGTCTCTTGGTATGCAGCTTTTATAGTTATTTTTAAATTCATTTTCATGTACTGATATTTCTTTAGGAATAGAACCAATAAAGTATATATTTGTTTCTTTACTATATTCTCTAAGTCTCCCAAATAGTATTTGTTGACTGTCATCAGCTGCCATGTGAACATTTTCAATGAGTATTAAAACGTGTTGGCTATTGATTATTTCTTCTTTTAGTTCCTCGTAATAAGGGTTTCCTTCTTCGTCTATGTAATTTAAATAATCAACATAGATAAACTTCCACTTTTTTTCTGCAGCAATTGATCTTCCGGTATAAAGCTTCTCCCAGAATGCGTCACCCGTTAGTAAAATACCACCACCTTGTACATCATCACCTTCTTCATTTTCGATAGCTTGTGGAGAAAGTGAGTGTTCAACGATTTCTCTAAATGAATCGAGGTCACTTGGTAGTTTTATTTTTTCTGTAAGTTTCTCTACAAATAAAGCTTTACGCTCAAAAGGAAAAGTTTCTCTAAGGTCAAATGCTCTTGTAACCATAAGTTCTTGATATGTAAGCTCGTTTCTTTGAGCAAGCGCTTTTTGAACAGCTTTGCTTTCTTGTGGTGTTTTAGCATAAGCGTAAAACTTATAAGTATTTGCAATATTAAATTCTATTAAATGGTCACTCATGGATTCACCTATTACTTCAAAGCTTCTTAGACTAAGGTGATTACTTTTACACAGTGCCTTAATAACGTTAAATTTGTCATCATTGAAAAATTCAACGGCCTTTTTTAAGATTATGTTGAATGTTTTATGACAATCTTTTGAGAACTCCTGAGCTGTTTTATCAAGTTCTATAAATTGATCTATGGATCTTAGATAAATATCTTTTAAATGGTCTGCAGGTTTTTTATGAAGACTGTTAAGAATAGCTTCCCTATCTTTAAAAGTTAGTTCAGGAAAAGTAATTAGATTAACAACAATATTAGTGATATCAGTATCAAAGGTAAACAAAGAAACTGTTGTGCTGATTAATTCTAAAACTTCTATTTTATTTCTTTGAAGGATTATTTGTTGATCCATAATATCTCTTGCTAAACTTTCATCATTTAATATGAGTCCTTTTATCGCAAAAATATAGGCTTCACGTAGGACGGGGTATGTGTCACACATTCTATGAGCCGTTATAATGAAGTTTTTTAAAAGATGAAGAGATTCTGGAAATCTAAAATATGAAACTGCGATGATTACATCGGTTAAGAGTGTGTCCCAAGTCTTAGGATGTGTTTTTAGAAATTCAATTAATTTTGCAAAAGCAAAGTTTTGAGTTTCTTTATCTTGTTTTTTTATCCATTCAACCCATTCTTTAACGTGGTCATGGTGATATTTAATAAAGGTCTTGCTTCGCTTTGTATCAGCATTATAAATTTTCTTTAATAATTCAATATTGACGTTAAATTTATCTCTTAAAAAATTATCGAGTTGTCTAAGACTTTTGGCTATAACCATTAGTGTCCACCTCCGTGTCCACCACCGTGGTCTCCGCCACCTTCTGCTTCAGCAGGTGCTTCTTCGCCACTATCTTCGTGTCCACCACCAGATTCCAGTGTGTATTTTTGGTAGTATTCTTCTCTTCTTTTTCTTCTTTTTATTGTATCTAAGCTAGGAGGCGCGTCTGATTTACCGGAACTCTTCTCTACATATTTTCTGAAGTCTTTTAACTTATCACCAGAGCGTTTTATTTCTTGCTCTCGTTGCTGTTCTTTTTCTACTATAGGGGTGTTAATGACAAGTTCTTTTTGCTCTTCTTTTAATTTTTTTAGAACTTCTTCTTGGATTAAAGTTATATTAATTCTTCTATTTAATGAAGCAGTAGGACTTGCTGGATATTTGAGTTGTTGATCGGCATAGCCTTCTACTTTCACAAAACGAGTTTCGTTAATTCCATCAAATTCTAATCTACTCCTTACTGCATGAGCTCTATCTGTTGATAAATTCCAATTATCGTATGAACCTAAAGAATAATTTTGTCCATCTGTGTGCCCTGCAATAATCATTGAGCTGGTGTTGTTTCTAAGTATTCCAGCTAGTTTATCTATAATTCTTTTTGCAAAGCTTGTAGGGACTGAGGATCCACTGGTAAATAATGAACCGTCATTAGTTTCTTGAATCTCAATTAAAATACCATTTTCAATAATATGAAAACCTACTGATTCTTGCATTTCCTTATCTAAACTAAGCTCAAGACTTTCTTTAAATTCTGTTTGGATTATATTTTTAACTCTTTCTTTGTTTTCTTCAGTGAGTTTCAATTTCTCAAACTGCATGAAACTAGCACCACCTTCAAATTGGCCTTCTTCTCCTGGCCTTTTTGCTCCTCCGAATACATAGACATTGCCGTCTAAAGGTCCTGATGTGGTTGGTTGTTTAAAAATTTCTGACACTGCTGATTTTGTTGCAGGGTCAACGTTTATCAGCCATAGTAGCAAGAATAAGCACATCATAGCTGTAACGAAGTCTGCATAAGCAACTTTCCAGGCACCACCGTGGTGCCCACCATGACCACCCTTTTTGATGATCTTTTTAACGATTATTGGTTGCTCGTCTTCTTCTGGAGGCATAGCTGCTTATATTCTATATTCCTCCTTTAAAAGCACTTTTAAAAGTTTTAGTGGTTAATTAGGTTATTAGTATTAGTCATTACTGAATTCCGTCGTATATTTACATGATTAAGAAAAAAAAATTAAAGATTTCCTGTAAACTTGCCGATATAAATATATACGGGATTAAAGGAGTCATATATGCACATGCTAAAAAAGAAACCAGGTCAAAATAGTCCAAATAATTTAACTCCGCAGCAGAAGAAGTTTATAAAAAATATGGTTGATAGCGCTTCTCCGGAACAGCTTATACTTCTTTTATATAATGGATGTCTACAATGGCTTTCAATGGCAAAAAAAGAGCTGGATAAAAATAAAACTGAAAGAATACCTAACTGGACAAATTTCAGTCATCAGATGAAAATGTCTGTAAGTATTATTGAACACTTACAAGATTCATTAAACCATGATGTTAATAAGGATTTTGCTGAACAGTTATTCAACTTATATGAGTATTTAAAATCAAATTTAATGAAAGCTAATATCGGAAAGGATAGTGAAAAAATTGATTTTTCAATGAAGATTATTTCTGATTTAAAAAATGGTTGGCAAGAAGGTATTAACAAACTTAATGGTAAAACTTCAGCTGATGCAGGCGGAAATGCTTAATTTTTAATCGTTAAATATTTTTCAATTTTTGAGTATTTGCTTATACCTATTCCTTTGACGTTTTCTAAGTCTTTTAGATTTTCAAAACTTCCGTTTTGATTTCTATGATGGATTATTGTTTGAGCTAAATTAGGTCCAATTCCTGGTAAATTAGTCAATTCTTTATCTGATGCTGTATTTATATTTACTTTATAGCTTTTAGAACCTTTTTGGTCTATATCTTTGATAAGGTATTCATTTACTTCTGCTTTGCGACTAATGTATATACTAATGCTTAATATTAAGCAAGTTATGAAAATTAGATTTGCTAGTTTTTTGTAGTTATACATAGTTTACTTCTAGCTTAGTTTCGTTGTTTTCAGAACTAATGAAGTTTTGGCATGCTTCTACGTAATTTACTACTTGATAACCATTGATGCTATCGCTGGTAGGCTTTTGATTTTTTTCTATGCATTCTAAGAAGTGCCTACACTCTAGGCGAAGTGGTTCATCGTTTGAGTATACGGGTTTTTCTACAGTGATGCCACCGTCTTCCCTTCTACTATAAATTTCAAGCTTATTTTCTTTAAAGGTGTCATTTAAAACGGCAGTTTTTTTACTTCCGTTTACAGTTAGCAGAGCTTGCTTCTGAGGATCTAACCAGCTGTTATGGATATGTCCACCGATATTATTAGGAAAGACCATGTCTATGTGAGCTACGTCTATTGAGTCACCAGAACTAGCCCATGTCCTGACATTAACGATTCTTTCAGGCTCAGCGTTTAGAATATAAGCCATCATTGAAAAGTCATGTGGAGCTAAGTCCCACATAACATTACTGTGTGATCTATGATTTGCATTAAAGTTTCTTCTATCTGAGTTTATATATTGAATAGTACCGAGCTCACCTGAAGCTATGATAGTTTTTAACTTGTTGACGGCTGGGTGATATAAAAGTAGGTGCCCTACCATTAGAATAAGATTTTTTTCTTCAGCGATTTTATGAAGTTCTTCTGCTTCTTTAACATTCTGTGCTAGTGGTTTTTCTACATAAACATTATTACCAGCTAAAAGTGAAGCTTTAGCGATTTCATAATGGGTGTGAGCAGGAGTAGCTACAACTATGCCATCAATGTTTTTATTATTGATGGCATCATCCATAGAATTAGTAATTTCGACATTAGGGTGACTTTCTTTAGCTCTTTTAGTGTTTTCTGAATTTAAGTCACAAACGAGCTTTAAGACTCCTAGTTCGTAAAAATTACGAACTAAGTTTTTTCCCCAACTTCCAGCACCTATAACTGCTATTTTCATTTATTAAATGGTCACTTTTACTTTATTACTTTTAAACTTACCAGATCTGATTATAAACAGATTATAATCACCTTTAACAAATTCTTTACTAATAATACTAGTAATTAAGGTAGATTTGCCATTTTTATCTTTTTTAACTGAGCTGACTTCAAGTTCATACTTCTTGCCATCTTCAGCTTGGCTTTCCATGTGAATTTCTATTAAGTCAGAATCTTCACCTAAAGCTCTTGCTTCTAGGGTTAGTGGCTCCTTGACAGTTGCTGTTAATCCTTCCCCTTTAACTATGATTTCAGGATCAATGTATTTAGCTGCATTTAAATAGTAAGGCGTTTTCTCACCTTCTACGGACTCTTTAATAGTTATTGTGCCTTTTAATTCAAGTCCTATATCTTTTTGTTGGAGTATACCGGTGAAGCTAAAATTTTCATTCAAACTTGCATATAGATTGTTGTCTTTACTGAAAGATATATTCCATGTATTTTCATCTAAAACGGAATCACTTTCCCAGTTAAATTTATAACTTCTATTATCAATATCAATGACTCCAACACCTTGTTTATACTTGACATCCATGGGAAACATATTGATCTTTATTTCTTGAACTTGGTTGGCATCCCCTTCGGAGGGGAACATGGTTCCTGTTAGCAAGCCAGATGGCATAGATTCTCTGAAATCTTTTGTCTTCTTATCTATGTTCGAACAGGCAGAATCTAAACTACTTAGTAAAATTACCAGTAAAATTAATACGAAACTTCTATTTATTTTTGTTCCCAACACTTCTATTTAATTATATAGTAAGCCTTTATAATTTACGAATTCATCAGTTGATGTCCTTATCTTTATAGGTTTTGTATTGTAAAACTTCTGTAATTTATATATACTATGCTTTAGATGGATCTGCAAGCAAAACTGAAATCAATGTTTTTTTCTACATTTGTCATGTTTGCTATTGTTTTATTGTTTTTATTTAATTATCAGAACTTTGAAAATTTTTCAAAATCATACATTTCAACTTTTTCTTTTAATTCAAATGAGTTAGAAAGATCCTTTGCGAATATCAATGAACACCATGGTTTAGAAAAATTCTTTCTAGCTGAAACTACTAATGTTCTGGTTTTAGGTACTGATGCGCCGACTGCTAGAAACTACGAGAGTTTTAATGGGAGAACTGATTTTATGATGCTTCTCAGTCTTAATAATGAAACTAAGAAAGTAAAACTCATTAATATTCCTAGAGATACTTACCTTGATGTAAATAAATATGGCTTTAGTCGTATTAATTTTGCTAATAGTGTCGGTGGCATTAATAAAGTGAAAGAGACTGTTTCTAAATTGTTAGGAATGGAGGTTGACCATTATGTCATGGTCAATATCGATGCGTTTAAGAAGATTCTTAAAGAATTTGGTCCCATAAAAATATATGTCCCTAAAGAAATGCATTATGAGGACAGGAAAGCAGGTTTGCATATAGATTTTGAACCTGGTTTAGAGAGCATGGATGCTAATGAACTTATAGAATTTTTAAGATATAGAGATAATAAAGACGGTGATATCGGTAGGATTAAAAGACAGCAGATCTTTTTTAGAGCTTTAATCCATCAGTTGAGTTTTCAAGATTTGATGCTCAGGTTACCTTATGTATTTAAGATTATGAGTCAGATATGTTTAACCGATTTGAATTTTGAGACTTGTTTTAATTTAGCAAAGTCGTTTTCAGTAGTTTTTCAAGATGGCTTTGAATCATTTATTTTACCAGGAGACTTCGGATCGAACGGATATTGGATAATTGACAATAAAGCAATGAAGTCATTGTTACAATATATACGTACTGAATAATCCCAATGGTAATTAAAGAATTCAATATATTTGGCTGGTGGCAGGGAAATAATCGTGAA
>CALBDR010000449.1 GCA_937927525.1 uncultured Candidatus Melainabacteria bacterium | reverse complement strand
GCCTCTAGCTCCACCGAAGTGGTAACTTGTACTGTACCGCTGTTATAAGCATAGGCTTCATTTATAATAGCTGACGAACTATTCTTCCAATATAATTGAGTAACGCCTCCTGCGAAAGCAGATATATTAGCCGTTAAGTAAATTTTTTGTTTTGCTATTATTCTAGTTTCGCCAGACGAACTATCGACTTCAATTAACTTGCTGCCAGAAAAATCAGTCAAAGTTTCATCCCATGAGTCTTGGAGACCTGACCCATCCCAGAAATTTGCTTGTCTAAGTATAATATAATTCTCAGTAACAGGTTTAGCCGGAGTGACAACGTGTTCATGAGTAGTAGTTACCCCTATTGAGATAGTGGCAGCGTTAGACGTATTTCTTACACTGCTACTAGCGTAAGCAACAAAATAATCCCCTGCTTCAACTGGAACACCTAAAGCAAAAGCGTGAGTATATATAGCAGAACCTACGTCAGACCCGTAATAAATATTTTGTACTGTCCCTGCACTATTGTAGTGATAGATCCTAGCTTGATCCGTCCCTCCTGAGTAGTATAACCATGATACATTGGCAACACCCTCAGCTTGAACTATGAACCGAGTCTCCGTACCTGAGTTAGACGCCGTGACGTATCTACTAGTCTTCTCAACAATTGTCCCTGCTAGATCAAATCGGATAAATCCTACTCTATCTGGTATGTTACTACCTAATTGCTCTAGTTGATAGGAGTCTCCATCAATTAAATCCTTATAAACAAACGGATTCGTGCTAAACTCAATGTCATCAACGATAAAGACCTTAGAACTATTACCAGTGACAACTTGAAAACCATAACGTAGAGCTGTGTCATCACTTGGCACAAATAAACTTGTACTAAACCTAGTCGCAGTTGAAGCTGACTTGATGTACTCATCCGATTGGGTTAACTCATTATCATCTTGATCTAAAACAAAGAAACGAATATCATCATCATCCCCATTATATGTGTAATAGAAGGTAATGCCGATGAAGTTACCTCTCTGCTTAACTGCTAGGGCGATATCTGTATCATTTAAAAAGAAGTCGTTATCCGAAGAGGCTGACGTGGCGTTCATTGTATATTTGAGTGACCTAACTCCACTAAGTTGGTTTGAAGTTTCGTCAGCTAACGTACCCCCAAAAGAACCAGTTGGTACTGTATCTGGACTAGCTGCATTACCTGATATAAAATCAGCAGCTAATGTTGTTTCAAAATCTTCTGCCAAGAGGGTATCTAAACTACCCACCGATGAAACAGATACAAACGAACTTGACGAGTCGTTATAGGTTTTTAGTTTATTGTTATCGGTCGAATCGATTACAATATCACCTACCTCTGAATTACTCAGCGTAGCTGGGTCTGTTGGTTTAATATTAAGGGATTTTTTTACTTTAAAACTATCTTTTGCCATCTCTTCACTCTCCGAGAATTTATTTTCCTATATCTAGTTGTTATAATTCTTCTTCTAATCTAATACGCAACTCTTGTGTTGTAGGAGTTCCAGCTAGTGTGTCAGAAGAATATCTTAGTTGTGTACCTGCTGCTGAGAATGTAATTCCTGCATCGTCTCCTGCAAAATTATCTGCAAGAGCAAAAGTTCCAGCATTAGGTTTATACGTTATATGCAATGTCCCTGACTGACTTAATTCGGTTGTGTCTGAGTCTCTGTAGATCTGATACGATAGTCTAAACCCTCTGTGATTTGCTGTGTCTAAAGTAATTCCTGAAATAACAGTATTAGTTTGAGCATCTAAAATTGCTTGAGTTTGGACTAGATTTCTTGACTCATTCTTCCAAGTTCCAGAACCGCTGTCGTATGTTAGAATATCCTTATCTTGTAGACTTGCAATTTGGACATCAGAAAGTTCGTTAATGTTTACATCTTGTCCTACAACAGCAGGTCTGTAGACTTTTACTTGAAGAAAATCAGTAGATTCTACGTAAAATAACGGGTTTGAAAAACCTGTAGCCGGTTCTGTAGTAGTAGGTAAGCCTGCGGTATCTGAAGATAAAAAGTAATACTGTCCTACAGTAAATCCGTGAGAAGGTACTTCGATTCTACCAAAGTCTGCAGCAATAATATTGTCGTCATCAGAAACTTCAACTACTACATAATAAGCTAAAGTATCGGCATCATCTGCTTGACCTTTAACAAAACTAGTGCCGTTGTGATAAATACCGTCACCAACAGAAAACCCATGAGCTACTTGATTAAGCTTAAAAGAGGTCGCTCC
>CALBDR010000448.1 GCA_937927525.1 uncultured Candidatus Melainabacteria bacterium | reverse complement strand
TTAGCGATACCACATTCTCTAGTACCTATAAGGACGATTTTAAGGATAGTGATAATTATCATCGGATCCTATTTAACTCTGGTCGAGCTCTCCAGGCAAGAGAGCTTACCCAGATGCAAACCATTACCCAACGGGAAATGGAAAGATTCGGTCGCCATATTTTTAAAGAAGGATCTGTAGTTAATCCTGGTGGGTTTACTTTAGATACGTCATATGAATTCATTAAACTACAAGGAAATCCTACTAACGTTAGTGCAGGGTCTATTCTTGAAGTTTCTAGCGGTGGGATTAGAGTTAGGGTTTTAGAATTTTTTCCTGAAGTTGATCCACTCACAGAGCCAGCAACTGCTTATATTGAATACCTTGATGTAAGTACAGCGCCGGGTGGATCCACTCCTACTAGATTGGGTGGTAATACTACCCTCAATGTTACTAATGGTACAGGTCAGGTAACTACTGTCCAGCAGCAATCAGGAATTACAGTATCCGGTCAAGGATCTAGAGTTAGTGTAAACAATGGATCTTTCTTTATTCGGGGGCATTTCGTCCAGGCTAATGCTCAGTCTATTATCCTTAGCAAGTACTCTAGTACTCCTACAGCAAACGTAGGATTTATTGTTACAGAAGATATTATTACTTCTAATGACACCGATGCTTTATTTGATAACCAGAACGTAGAGCCTAACCGTACAGCTCCGGGAGCTGATCGATATAGAATCAGTCTTACTCTGGCTACAGAAGATACAGTTGATAGCGATGACAACTTTATTCTGATTAATAGGGTCGTAGACGGAGTAATCCAAGAAGAAATCGATAAAAATACGTATAATATTCTTGGTGATGAGCTGGCAAAAAGAACTTTTGAAGAATCTGGAAACTACACTGTTGAGCCATTTACTGTTAAATTTTCTCAAAATACCTCTGATACTAGTAAGTTAAATCTTAAAGTTTCCCCAGGAATTTCGTATGTAAACGGTTATAGAAATGCTGAAGAAACTGAAACTGATATCTCAGTTGACAAGCCGAGATCTAATGCTACAGAGTTAGTCGGAAGCGAAGCTATTAGTGCTAGATATGGTAACTATCTCCAGCTTGATTCTATCGAGGGATTACCTGACGTTAGTATTCTAGAGGAATGGACTCTGTTTGACGCAGTAGGGGGATTAGGAGGTAATCCTATTGGTACTGCAAGAATTAGAAACGTTTCGACTTCTGGAGGTTACTATAGATTCCACATCTTTGATGTTAATATGGACCTGGGT
>CALBDR010000447.1 GCA_937927525.1 uncultured Candidatus Melainabacteria bacterium | reverse complement strand
AACTCTCTAGCAAGTTCTCTACTAGCTGCTAAAGAACGGTCATCTATAAATTTAAAGATAGAAGTATTTAGCATGTTAGCTTCTAAGCTCTCAAAAGGTATCATCCTACTTTGTAAATATGAATGCCAACCCAATACCCCGATCCCAATACTCCTATGCTCTCCTGCAAACTTCACAGCTTTTTCCATAAACGGCTTAACTCTGGCTTTCATTATAAAGTCGGTAAGCACGCTGTCAAGGAAGTATGTTAAAGTTTCTACTGCGTCGGTTTTCTTTATTTCGTCGAAATGAAGTAAATTTAAAGAACTTAAACAGCAGGTAAAAGACTTCTCATCGTCGGTATATTCTAATATCTCACTGCACATTTGCGAGTGATTAATTTTCATATCCTTATCTTTATATACCTGTGGTTTATTTTCATTTACGTTGTCATCGAAGTATATATACGGATAACCTGTTTCACTTCGTCTCTGTAGGATCTTAGCCCATAATGCACGCTTCTCTTTATCTCCTTCTATCATACTATCCATCCATCCTTCAGGAATACATACAGCAGTT
Organism: uncultured Candidatus Melainabacteria bacterium; assembly: GCA_937927525.1. Taxonomy (GTDB): domain Bacteria; phylum Cyanobacteriota; class Vampirovibrionia; order LMEP-6097; family LMEP-6097; genus DT-14. The sequence goes on along the minus strand of CALBDR010000447.1, from coordinate 1,269 downwards.
GAAAGGGTCTGGATCGGATGACCTTCAGTTCTACAGTTTAAGAATTCGTAAATATCCGGATGGTCCACAGGCATGTAAGCTGCAAAATGTCCTCTACGAGCTTCGCCTTGTGTAATTACAGAAGTTACGCTCTGGAAGCCTTCTAAAAAATGGACAGGTCCTCCAGATGCTCCTCTACTAGCAATACCTGCTCCTCGCGGTCTTAAGTCTCCTATATACCCAGCTGTACCTCCTCCTTGACTAGTCATCATTCCTATCTCCCCTAAAGCACGAAGTATGTCTGGTAAATCGTCTTGAATGGTGATCCCGAAGCATGATATACTAGACCCAGAATCTAAGCCGTAGTTTAACCATACGGGCGTAGATAAGGAAAAATAGCCTTTCGCCATATAGGATTGGAACTTCTTAGAAAATCCTTTTATACCAAGAATTTTTTCAGAATAATCTGCTATTTGCTTTATTCTCTCTTCAGGGCTGACTCCTGCAGGCAAGTATCCTCTTTCCAGAAACGTCCTCGAATCTGAATTCAGCCAATAAAAATCTTTCATCTACTGGTGTTAATAAGTTTTTAAAATAAATCTTGTGCTTCGAAACTTTTCATTTTCTTCTGATACTCGATAGGTCTCTTATGGAAGAAATCTGTTAATGCGGAAGCATAAATTTCATCATCCATCCATAATGTCTTCTCTACAAGATTGTTATCAAGTTCAAATACTTCTTCGTATCCTATTTTTACTAAGGAGTCGTTTAATCGTCTTTTTAAGAAAGTAGTTAGGATATCTTTTGAAACAAATTCATTTTCATACCCTCCTAGTATCCAATCTATTAATTCAGATTCTGCTTTTAGTGCTTCGTGAGCTTCTGAGATAATACGTTGATTTAATACGTCATCAAATAGTTCAGGATGTTCTTTTCTTATCTGCTTTAAGAGAGCCATGCCTCCCTCTGCGTGAAGATTCTCTTCTTTTGAAGTGTACTGTACAACATTTGAGATGTCTTTAAACAGTCCTCGAAATCTATTGAATCCAAGTATGATAAAAAACTGACTAAATAAAGATACGTTCTCGGTAAACAGAGTAAATAGAGCAAGAGAGTAACAGATGTTTTGCTTCTCTTTTGCTGATATAGTATCGTTATATTTCGTTAAGTAAGCTACTCTTCCTTTTACAGCTTCCTGTTTTAGGATTTCTTCGAATTCGTTATTTAAGCTTAGCTTATTTAAAATCTCGGAATATGCTCTACTATGAATAACTTCTACTCCAGAAAACA
>CALBDR010000446.1 GCA_937927525.1 uncultured Candidatus Melainabacteria bacterium | reverse complement strand
ACCCTCAACAGAAGAATTACTTGTATATTCACCTCCTAAACAATTAAAAGCTTCTTCACCAGTCATGCTTTGTATGTGATCTCCAACAAAAACAGTCTCATCAAATCTAAGATATTTTTTTAGCAGGTTATAAATTATTTTTGATAAGAAGCTGTCTTTTAACAACCAAGGATTTCTATCTTTAATAAGCTGGTGAATTTTTTCTTCCATTAAGCCTTGAACCTACTTTTTCTTCCCTTAACTCCATCAAAACACACACGAAGTCTTTGTATGACTTCCTCCTCAGAACCATCAAGATTTAAACTATCTAAAAACTGCAGTGTGTTGTGTTCGTAATCAATTTGTACTGGCATCACTTCAGCCTCTAGTTCTTTGGCTAAATACAAAAAACTACTTCTAAACCTTGTAGCATCAAACCTACCCTCTGGAGTAATGATTAATAAAAAGTTATCTCGCTCAAGAAGCTCTTGAACTACAGAATCGTACTGACCACTATTTCCTTTTCTGTCCACAGGGATAGCACCGAATTTTCTAAACACTATTTCTTGAAGCCAACCAAGTGGCCATGGAATTCCTTGATTGTCGATATCTTTAGGCTTGACAAATGGATTAGGTATTCTTCGCATCGTCCACTTTGCAGAGAGATAACAGACATCAATGTCTAAAGCTAAAATCATCAAGATCATCAAGTATTCGTCTTTTCCAGATTGATGAGGAGCAGCAGCCACTATTACTCTTTTGTTATCTAGAAAAGACCCTTTAGCCTTTACGCTTTCGAACAACAGAAGAAATCGTGCAAGGTGTTTTAAAAAGAACCTCTTTTTTCTTGGGGTTAAAGAGCTTATGGTTACCTCAGGTAAAACTTTTGTATAAGGCATAATCTTTTTTATAATTTAAAGATTATTTTAGTATGTTTGTTCCTCGTCACTGTCAGTAAATGAGACATTATTGAACTCTTTAAGCCTAAAAAAATGCCCGCCAGAGATACCAGATGACTTTAATGTAGTGTGTCCTGTATGTCTTGGGAGAAATTTTCTCCATGTCCAGGCATAAAGTGGCATGTTTAAAAAATATGAAAGCAAGACAGACATAGTTCCAGCATGGGAGATAATCATAAGCTTATTAACACTAGATTTACTTAAATCAAATCTTCTATCATATTCAGCATCTAGAGAAAAAATACCTCTACTACTAAGTTCCTTTTCTAGATTAGAGACTATATTTTCACTAAAACTCTCCATATATTTTCCATGGCTACCTTCAGCCCACTCCTCAAATGACTGGGAGTTACGTTTTGCGAAAAAAGCCTGTACTTCCCCCGCTTCTTTTCCATACAGTGCTTCCTCTTCATCATCCTGCATTTCCTGTAACCACCCGTACACATAATGTGACTTAGCAATTTTTTTCTCTTTAAATGGTGCATAAGTTTCTTGAGCTCTTTGTAACGGTGAGACCCATATTTCATCAAAACTATTTTCTTCAAAAACAGAAGAAGACTTTTCAGATTGCAATTTTCCAAGTGAGGTTAAACCCGGATTTTTTGTATACACATCTCCTGGCATCCACTCTGGCTGGCCATGTCTAATCAATAGAATTTCCATACAAAAACAATAGCTAAATTAGGTTATTCTGATAGCTTAAGAGGAAAATATATGAAAATTTATCGTGATAGAAGTAGTTTGTTTCTTCCATTCTTAAGGGGAAGTGTGCTTACGTATGTTGGCGTTGACAATATTATTACTGGTCCCTTTAGACAATTAATGATTAAATATTTCAGACTTGGTGATTTTGGATCCAACGCAAGGGAGGAGTCTTTATATTATCTGTTATTATTTTTTGGTCTTTTACAGCTACTTATAACACTACAAAGTATATTCCAACCAGTAATTGAAATAATAGACACCAAAGTAATACTTCGAACTAAAGAGAGAACGCTTTCTGTTACAAAGAATACTTTTGACCTTACTAATTTGGAACTTGTTGAGGATAATTTCTTACAGTTTTCGTTTGGTGAGGAAATATACAACGTCCAAGTAGACGACGTCTCCATCAAAGAGATTCAAGAAATATTTATGTCCTTTAATTTCTACGAAGAAGAATAACCTTTAAAAAAATAGTAATATAATTTTGTAATTTTATTAAAGGAGAAATGTGTTTAATTTAAACGAAGGTGACTTAAAAGTAGCAAAAAACATTTGGAATGTAGTTATTCCATTGTTTATTGCAGCTCCAGTTATGTATTTTGCTGGAATTGAGTTTCCATTTGGATTTTTCAATGTTGTTATTGCATTTGCAATTTACTATGCATTAAAACTTTGTACAGATCAAGAGAAGGCTTTAATGACTCCATTCTTTTTACTCATGGTTGCTTCTGCAGCAATAGAAGCATACAACCAAGGTGAAGCAATAAGATATGGCGGAGAATACGATGAGTATAATGTAGGTAGCCACTTATTTTTTATGCTATTTATGCTAGCTTCGTATTGGGGTTTTAAATCAGTAGTACCAAACTGGGCAAGGATATCAG
>CALBDR010000445.1 GCA_937927525.1 uncultured Candidatus Melainabacteria bacterium | reverse complement strand
AATTATCATTGGAATTAATTTTAATTTGTTTGATGAACAAATAATAAGGATCGTTAATTTGTGTTTGCAATTTTTGAATTGAAGGAAAACAAGTTTCAATTTCAATACCATCATTTAATATAAACTGTTGATGAGAATGTAATAGTAATAAATTATTTAGATCTTCAAAAATTGAATTTAAATTTAAATCAATTACATGCTTCTTGTTTTCTTTGTTTGTTATTGAAATTGAAGTTTTAGTTCCTAAAGAATTAATTCTTATTTGTAATAATAACAAAAATATTTCATATATACTAACTTCTGAAAAGAAATAATCATAGGGTTTTAAAAACAAATCTTTTAATATATCACAAATATTAGTTAGATATAAAGGTATTGAAGGCTTATCACCATACGTAACTTTTAAAATTTCTTTGTATTCTTTAACAGATAATTCTTTGAATTTATAAGAATTTAATCCAACATTGCAATCAATATACATTGAGTATTAAGGAGTTATAATTTGAGGTCGTGTACTATTTAGTGGTCCAGAACCGTTTGTAGAAACGTTGTAATAATTATAGATAAATTGAGCTTCTCTCAACATCGGAGATGTTCCTGGAGCATAATTATATTCTTCTTCAGCTACCGAAACACAACAAATATCGTAGAATGTCATTCTCATTAAAATACGAGGTGGTGTGTTGGCACTATATACTCCTAGCTTATACAAATAAGCGTTAGTTCTATAATTTCTTGGGTCAGTTCTGTCTCTAGCAATCATTCCCCAGTTTGCTGTAGATATAACCCACGGTCTTAAAAAATTATCAACGAAACTTACATTGTTTTCTAAAAACGTCATTCTCATTTCAGGAAACTGGTTTCTGCCTTGACCGACATAAGATCTCAAAAAGGAATTAGACATAATATTTCCTTCAGGATTGACAACAATCGAGTCTCCAGGCATGCTTATTGCTTGACAAAATACACAACCGTTTGTTTCCTGATATGCTGGATTCGTCACAGTATCATATGCATTTTGGATGTTCCACTGCTTTTTTTCATATGATAAAGCTGAAATAATACCAGGAAGAATTGTTTCTTTCAAACTATCAAATAAAACAATCCATTGCGCTCCTTTTGGTAATGCTCCAGCCGGTGAACTTAGAACATTATTTAAAAAATGTGGAATTGGAGCTTCGTAGATCTCAGCCATTAAACATTAGGAGCTGACTGCTTCTTTCCAGGCAAGGCAGATTCTCCTCCTCCAGGTTGCTGGTTTGCAGGATTCTCTTCTTTAGGCATTTCTTCTACAGCTGCTTCAGGTTGAATTCCTTCTAACGCCGTTCTTTGAATATATTCAATTACATCATCAAAAATTGTTTCAAGCATTGTATTAGTGAACTCTTTTTGACTTTCAGGTTGCTCTAAATTAATGATTGTTACTGCAAAAGATTCAGTGTCAGAATCCTGTTTGACTCTTAATTTCATTGCTGGAAGACTTTTTTCAGTCGTGTCTAATACAATTTCTTTTACGTTATCACTTTGCTGAATTGTATTTTGAACAATCTTATCTACGTCTTTCTCGCTTGAAATATAGTCATTATCTTTTAAAATCTTTACTAAAGATCTGAGATTATCTTCAAATGTAGTATCAATATACTCATTTTCGTTGACTGTGAATAAAAGTTTTTCGTAAACTAAATCAAATTTAGACATATCTTTATTTATTGTTATAAACAGTAATTTAAAGCATTGTCTCTCTCAACTCATTGTCTCTCTCAGATAAAACAAAAAAACAACATTCGTTAAACATAATTCAATTCTTAAAGATCAAATTGACATTTCAAAACAGAGTTGCTCTGTCCACTATTGTTTCAGATGATATATGGGTCATGAACGTACTAACAAACACAGTCAATCGACAATTTACTCGGGCTTCTGAAGTTAAGATTCCTGATATTTACAACCGCCGTTTCAAGACGGGAAAAGAAGATCTCGATGCTATTTTTGGCAATGAAGGTTTTTTGCCTGGCCAAACAATCACTATGGCTGCTGCACCTGGAACTGGTAAGACTTCGTTCTTAATTCAAATTCTTGAATTGCTTGAAAGGTCTGGCAAAAAAACTGCTTATATTTCTGGGGAAGAGGGTATTGAACAGCTAGCTTTTGCTTCTAAACGATTGCAAGTTTACAGTGTTCCTCTTGCAAACATGACTTGCATTGATGAGATCTGTGCTGAGATCAAAAAGCATAAATTTGATTTTGTTGTCCTGGATTCTTTGCCAGCTTTAACTACAAAGAAACGGATGAACAGTCGTCAAAAAGAAGCTTATATCGCTGAAAAGATTGTTCAAACTGCAAAAGAACATGAAATTGTTATTGCAACGATTATGCATTTCACTAAAACAGGAACTTATAAAGGTGGTACGTTGCTTCCTCATAGTGTCGACACTAACATTATTATGGAACGCAATAAAGAAGACGCAGGTCTTCGAGATGTTGATATCACAAAAAACCGTTTTGGGTTTTCGGGTTGTGTTAGTTTCACAATGACTGAAACTGGTTTTGATTTTGAAGCGGTTGAGACACAAGCTTCAGCGGAACATAGCAAGAATAAAAACAACTCTAAAAAAGAAATTGTGTTTAACCAACTCAAAGGAACGTCGAAAACCATCACTCAGCTTTTTGAAGCTACGAAAATTTCCAGTGGTTACCTTCAGGTTATTTTGAGAGAGCTTGCTAATGAAGGTAAAGTGATTAAAGAAGGTAGGGGAACGAGTGCAATGTTCATGGCTCGTTTATAAAAGAATTATTCATGACACGAGGGTCTGCTCTGACAGACCCTCAACCCTTTCTTGCGTGTGAAGCACATAAAGCAACTCTAAGTTGCGACAGGGGCCCTAGAGGCCCCTGTTTTGTGTTTGACTGTCCAACCAACTTTTTATAAAATATTTCAATGGATAACAATGTTCCAAACTTAGAAGGTGTCAATTCCCACAAGCGAAATTGCACTGTATTGGCACTAGCTCATGTTGCAAATATACCCTACTTGAAAGCTTTTGATATAGCAAAGCAAGCTGGAAGAAAAGATAACAAAGGATTTCGGTCTCAGAAATTGATAGCGTTTGCTAACAAAAAGTTTGGTCGAAACTGTTTTAGAAAAACTAAACGAACAGCTATAACTGTGCAAAAATTTTGCAAAAAATATCCAACAGGAAGATACTATGTCAGGAAAAAGGGACATGCATATGCTATTATTGATGGAATTGTTTATGATCGAATTAAACCCAAGCCTTTAGAACGAATTTTAGAAGCTTGGCAATTCATTGGTAATCTATCTAACGATAAAATAACTGACACGAAATAATAATCAAATATCCAGTAACACCAATAATTAAAAATATGCTAATCGTGCAAAGTTTTTGGCCTGGTGTTAAACATAAAGATAATATTGACAAGGTTATAAAGCATGCAACATTATCGCACAAATTTATTCGAAAACATAATTTCAGATCACTGTTATATACACACAAAGACCTTGCTTTTAAATTTGAACATATACCATATGATGAAGTAAGAGATTTTGACGAAAAAGATTTTAAAGATATATACAAACCATTTTGGAGTGCTGGCAAGCTTATAGCAGCAAGCAAGGTTAACGAACCATTTTACCATGTAGACTTTGATCTTTTTATGTTTAAAGATAAAATTCTTGAAATTGAAAAGGAACCGTTTATGTGTTTGCATAGTGAACCATGGCTCAATCCAAAATTTTATGAGACTGATCAAGAATTTTTAGAAGAACACTTCCCATTTTTGGCTAATGACGAACGAGTACATTCGTATAATTTTGGTATATTTGGAGGTCAAGATTTTTTAGCTATAACTGAAACTTTTACAGAAATTTTAGAATTTTCTAAAACTCACCACAAAGCTTTAAAAGAAGTTTCTGAAATTTACAATGCTAAGTACAAAAAATTAAACGGTAGTAACATTGATTGGGATACGGCTGTTCGATTGGAGCAAGTATTGAGTAGCAGTTTAATTAGATTTAAAATACAACTAGAGGAGGTTCCAACATGGATACCTAAACAAAATATAAAGAATATTCCTCATGTATACGAAGAATTTAAAAAACTCGGGATCTTTCATTTGTGGTGTAATGTTGTTAAGAAAAACTTCGAATTAGCCTTTGGTGAAGATCTTTTTTTAAAGATGTTAGAAAGCTATTATTTGTATGACAAACAATAAACCTGTAATCATTTTTAGTCACGTCCAATTTCCAAAAACACATACTGTGTATAATTGGATGAGCAGCGAAAAGACTCTTAATTTAGTTTTACAAAAAGCGGAATTGTCATTAAAATTTGTCCAGCGTCATGGTTATGAAACTATATTATATGTAGATGAAGAATCAGCAAATTTCTTAAAGCACTTACCATATGACACAGTTAAAATTATTAAACCTAGTTTGCTCAAACGCATATCACCTCATTTCTGGAGTGTTGGAAAGATCTACGCTTATTCCCAAACCAGAAAACCATTTGTTCATATAGATTTTGATGTTTTTTTATTTGAAGATTTTGTAAAATGGTATAACAATTGGCCGTTTTTTTCTTTTGCGAAAGAAAAATGGACAAAAACCTTATCCAAGCCTTTTGCAAAGTTAATAGAGCATTGCGTTCCTGAAATTTCGAATGTGGATTATTTATACTCTTATAACTGTAGTGTGTTTGGAGGAAAAGATTTTAATAGTATCAATAAAGCAGCTAGAAAAACTCTATCGGTTTTACTAAACCACCAACGAGAGTTTATTGAATATACAGAAAAACATTTTTTAAAGGTCTATAAAGCAGCTGGTGTGATGCCTTGGTATTTAGCTTTGCTATTAGAACAAGTAATTTTTATACATATATTAATGCATGAACAAAATTTAATTGAATTTCCTACAATAACAGGGACCAAAGACTCGTTGGACGATTTCATTAGTGATTTTAAAAAGTTAAAAATGTTTCATTTGTGGGGTGACGAATTAAAAACTACTATTCAAACCTGTTTTGGATCTGAAACGTTTTTAAAAATTATTGAGAAATATTTTTATACAAATTGTTGTAAGATACAATAAATTAGGTATAATTCTTGACATGCACGGTACATTTCCAACACATAACAAGTATTATATTGTAAATGAAATTTTCCCGTTTCTTTCAAAGAAAGAAATACGTGACGTTTACTATCCAGTAATCTCTAAGAAAAAATTGTCTGAGAACGTCAAACCGACACGTTCAAAAGAAAATTGGGAAGAAGAATAAAAACTATTCTTTTATTTCTTCGATTGGCTCAGCTGCTGGAGCAACAGCCTGTGGAGCTGGCTGTCTTGGAACAATATCAATCCGACTAAAAGTCTGATCACCTTGATGAATAATAGTTGGAATTAATGCAACATTATGTTCAGTAAGAATCTTTTGAATTTGTTCTTTAGCTGCTAAAATTTGATTTGCGGAATTATTTTGTAGAGTTTCGTCGTTGTTCATATTAAATTAATTTATAAAGCTTATATTATTCTGTCAACATCTTTTTACCATTAATGAAAAAACAACACCAATTTAAATGCATAACAACTAATCTTAACGATATATCTAATGTGATTGATATTGAAGAAATAAAGGCTTCAAATCTTAAAGAAGCAACGAGCTTAGTTTCGCTTATACAAGTTGCTGAATGTCAACAAAATAACAAGCCAGTAACAGAAAAAATTAAAAAATATAATGTTATATATTCTGAAAAAATTGGAATTGTATCTAGTGACGATAATTTCGTTTTTTTGGTATTGGGAGAAGATAATGAATGGTGGGATTATTTAATGCCAAACATCACATGGACATATATTGTTAAGCTTGAATGGCTGGACTACGTACAACAGCTCATTAACACTAACTCAAAAAGTTAGTTTGGTAGAGTCTTATTAATTTCTTCAACTAAAGTTTGAAGATACTTGTCTTTGATATTCTTAATGGATATTGGTTTGGTAGGACTTGCTCCTTTTGCTAAAAAAGCTGCTTCTTTTGTAATTACCTCAACCAACGACGTTGCAATTTTTTTTAAATCTTGAGAATACATTGAGTTCATTTTATACCTTTATTTATTCAACAAATAGAATAAATCTGAAGACTTGTCTAAGTTGTCAAGTACAACTGCTTTTTCTAAACTATATTCTTCTATAGCTTCTTCAAACCTATCTGCTTCATTTTCAAGTTGATCATGAGCTTCACTTAAATTATAACTCAGCGGAAGCAAAATATCTTTGATTGATTGATAATCGCAGAAATCTAAAGCCCAATCAATATCTGCTCCTAAGCGATCTAATAACTCTAAAGCTTGATTATATTGTTGTTTTTTGTGTTGAGCTTGCTCAAATAAAGTGAGCGATTCGACAGTGTTTTCCATAGCACAATAATATCATATAAACATTGAAAGTCAAACTTTAAAGTGCTTGAATTGTCCTAACATATATACTATGATTTATTAAATGACTAAAAATCAAAAGATAAGCACTTTTATTTCCTCCGTAGTCAATAAGTGCATAAAACATAATATTGGATTTCATTTAGTTCCAATGCCTTATGTTATGGCAGATGGACTAAAATGTTCAGGATATTTTGATGAAAAAGAACTAGTTGTAGCTGCTAACAAAAAAGACTGGCTCGACGTACTGGTTCATGAATCTTGTCATCTCGATCAGTTTATTCAAAAGTATAAATTGTGGAGTGTTGCAGATTCTGATTTAACAACATTTGATGAATGGCTTAATGGCAAAAAAACGTCGACTGCTAAAATTGTAGAATGTGTTAAGCGTATTATAGAGCTTGAGTTAGATTGTGAAAAAAGAGCAATTAAAAAGTTCAAAAAATTTGACTTTACGTTCATCAATGTTGATTCATATATAAAGCAAGCTAATTCATATTTATTTGGTTATTGGGTAGCGGTTAAAAACAGAAAATGGTATCCTATGCCTTACAACAATCCATCGATTGTAAAAGCTATGCCAAAAACATTTCTATCAACAAAAGAATATTTTAATCCTGATGTTTCCTTTATAAAATACTATGT
>CALBDR010000444.1 GCA_937927525.1 uncultured Candidatus Melainabacteria bacterium | reverse complement strand
ATTCTCATATTTTTGATTTAAGAGATAGAGTTCAGTTGGAGGAGCTTATTACTGATTATCAACCTGATTTTATTTTTCATTTAGCAGCTCAAGCTTTAGTTCTAGATTCATATAGTGACCCATATAATACTATGACGACAAATCTAGTATCAACTTTGAATATATTAGATATTCTAAGAAAACTTAACTTACCTTTAGTTTTAGCAAACGTCACATCTGATAAGTGTTATGAGAACAATAATACAGGTCTAGCGTTTAGAGAAGGAGACCCATTGGGAGGTGTCGATCCATATAGTGCTAGTAAAGCTATGGTGGAGATACTCTCTAATTCATATAACCAGTCATTCTTTAAAAAAGACTCTAAAGTGAAAATGTTTACGGTTCGTGCTGGTAATGTTTTCGGCGGAGGCGATTGGTCAGCTAATCGTTTAGTACCAGATATTGTGAGAAATATAGTCGCTGGTGAAGAGATATTTTTGCGCAATCCTAATTCATATAGACCTTGGCAACATGTTTTAGAACCGATAAGTGCTTATTTGCAACTTGCGGCTTATTATTATAAAAAACCTGATTTACTTAATGAATCTTGGGATGCTTGGAATGTTGGTCCAGATTTAGATAGTGAAGTGACTGTTCTTGATTTAGTTCAGAGATTTATTGAGTTATGGGATGAGCCAGAAATTAGTTTTAAGTTTGCTTCAGCTGAAAATAAACCTTATGAAGCTAAAACTCTAGGTTTAAGTTCTGAGAAAATTAAAAGAAAACTGAATTGGACTCCTAAACTTAGTTTTAGGGATGCTTTAAAGATGACTGTTGACTGGTACAAAGCGTGTGTTAACTTAGATAATATGGAGCTCTTAACTAGAAAACAAATCAATGACTATTTTAAGAAAGTTAATCAAACTGTTAGCTAAATTTTATTTCTCTGTAAATGATGCTAGCAACCAGAAGAAGAAATATATTCCTGTTTCTGGAAAAGTTCTAAACTCTGAACTTCTAGAAAATTTAATCGATGCGTCACTTGATATGTGGCTGACTACAGGTCATTTTAATAAAGACTTTGAAAAATCTTTAAGAGAATTTTTTGATCATAAATATGCTCTAACTGTTAACTCTGGATCTTCTGCAAATTTACTTGCCTTCTCTGGTTTAACTTCTCACCTCCTTGGTGACAGACGAATAAAAAAAGGTGACGAAGTGATTTGTGTTGCAGCAGCCTTCCCAACTACAGTAAATCCTATCGTTCAGAATGGTTGCGTTCCTGTTTTTGTTGATGTTGAAAGAGAAACTCACAATATTAATACGGAACAATTAAAAGAAGCTTTGTCAGATAAAACAGAAGCTATTTTTATAGCTCATACACTTGGTAACCCATTTAATTTAAGTGAAGTGAAAAAGTTTTGTGAAGAAAATAATTTATGGTTAATTGAGGATAACTGTGATGCTTTTGGTTCGAAGTTTGATTCTAAATTAACTGGAACATGGGGAGATATCGCTACCCTAAGCTTTTACCCAGCGCATCATATTACTACCGGTGAAGGTGGTGCTGTACTTACAAGTAATCCTACACTATACAAAGCTTTGCTTTCGATGAGAGATTGGGGAAGAGACTGCTGGTGCCCAGCTGGAAAGGATAATACGTGTGGGAAAAGATTTTCTTTTCAGCTAGGTAATTTAGACCCAGGTTATGACCACAAATATATTTATTCACATATTGGCTATAATCTCAAGATTACTGATATGCAGGCAGCTTGTGGTTTAGCTCAGATTAAACAAGTTGATAATTTTATAGAAGCTAGAAAACAAAATTTCCAGTATCTATATAATGCTTTAGAGAAATATGAAAAATATTTTTACTTACCTAAAAAATATGAATTAGCTGATCCGTCTTGGTTTGGTTTTCCTATTACTCTTAAAAGTGATATTCCTTTTAAGAGAGTTGATCTAGTATTTTTTCTTGAGAAGAAAGGCATCGGGACTAGACTTTTGTTTGGAGGAAATATTCTTAGACAGCCAGCTTATTTATTGAGTGACTTTGAATTCAGAGTGAGAAACTCTGATTTGATCAAAGGTTCAGAGATTGATGATTTGGTCTATGAGCAATTGCCTGAGACTGATTATTTGAGTTCAAATACTTTTTGGTTAGGAGTCTATCCAGGTCTAACGGAACAAGATTTAAGTTATATAGCTGATAGTGTTACAGAATTTTTAATTAATTTAGACTAAGCTTATTAACTCTTTGGTTGATACTTTAGGCTAATAATTAAGGGCTTAAATTATATGAGGTCCCTTATGTTAAAACCACAAAAACAAAAAGAGATACTATTCTTTAATTCAGAATTAGAAATGAAAATTAAAGAGTTTATTCTTACCAGAGATATTAAGTCTTTAAAAAAATATATTAATTCTTTTGCTGGTAAATTTTCTTTAAATCATGTTTATTATCATTCAGCAAAGCTTTTGACTCGTTATGGTTTCTTAGAGGATGCTGAGGCTTTTTATAGAAAGATTTTATTAAATGACCCAAATGATAAATTTATTATTTCTAGCTTAGGAGTACTTTTATCTGCCCAAGATGGACGAGAAGATGAGGCATTGGAATATTTATTAAAGGCAGTTCAATTGAACCCTAATCAAAGAGAGCTTCATAGAATAATAGGATATATATATAGTCATCAAGGTAAATTATTTCATGCAGAAGAATATTTGCTTAAAGAAATTGATCTTTTAGAGAAAGAAAATTTACCGATTTGTGATGAGATGATTTCTAAATATGCGACAGCCTGCTCTCAGATTGGTAAACATGCAGAGGCCATGGAGTATCATTTGAAAGCTTTGGAAGTTTATCCTAATACTATTGAGTTTTATGGTGAAATGATTTTTACAGCAGCTCACGCACCAGGTTTTGATGATATCTACATTAATAATATTGCAAAACGGTGCACAGAAACGGCTATTTATCGTCACGAAATTCACCAAAAATGTAAGGATGCAATTGCCAAAATCACTTCTAAGAATGACTATAAAGCTAGTCGGAAAATTAAGCTAGGTATTATTTCTTCTTCTATGCACTCTTTTAATGCTGAGCGTTTTGTCTCTGATATTATTGAGTATTTAGATTTTGATAAGATAGAGCTATATTGCTACTATACTGGTGAAAGAATAGATATTTTATCAAAGAAATTTGAAGCATTATCTCATAAATTTCATCAGTTAGAGCATGATGAATTCTATAATATTGCAAAAACTATTGCCGAAGATGGTGTTCATATTCTATTCGATACGGTTGGATATTTAAAAGGTCAAAACTTAAATGTTTTATCTTTTAAACCTGCTCCAATTCAATTTATGGGTTATGGGTTTTGGGGAAGTACAGGTCTGAAAGAAATGGATTATGTTTTACTTCCTATCGGTGCAGGAAATAAAGAAATTCGTGATAGTTACACTGAAGACATTGTAGAATTGTCAGCTTTTTACTATAACTGTATTTTTAAAGGAGTCGAAATATTACCTAGTCCTTATAATAAAAAAGGCTATATAACTTTTGGTTGCCAGAATAGAAGACAGAAATTAAATGATGAGGTTTTAGGTTTATGGGCTCGTATGTTACATGAGATACCTAACTCGAAGCTTTTACTTACTATTAATGCTAATGACCCAGAACGTTATATAGAGAGAGTAATGTTGTTTTTTTCAGAAATGGGGATTAATAACTCACGAATAATCAATCTAACTGGTTATACTGGATTATCATATCTAGAAATTTATAATCAAATAGATGTTGTCTTAGATCCTTTCCCATTTTCAGGTGGCTGTACATCTTTTGATGCTCTAAATATGGGTAAACCTATTCTTACTTTACATGGTCCTAGAATGACACAAAATACAACATCTGAATTCTTAAAAGATGCTGAATTAGAAGAGCTAATAGCATATTCTGAAGGTGAATATATTGAAAAAGCTAAATGGTTAGCTGAAAATCCAGAAATAATAGATAACTATAATAAAACTATTCCTGGGAAATGGGCAAAATCAAAAACAGCAAGTGCTAAATACTGTGGTGAAGAATTACAAGAAAAGATAGAATGGATGTTTAAACAAAAGTTTGAAACTTTGCCTTGGGAAAATTAATTTATTAAAATTCAAGGCTTTAGATTATTAAAAGCTACATATAATTGCGTTACATAAATATGAAAAGATGTAGGTCTACCATCAGTAGACCTACATCTAGCGTAACCAATTCTAAACTGGTGGAGTCTAGAACTAAGGTGAATCGATAATTATAAAAATTACGGTAATAAGTTAAGCGCAAGCTGAGGCGTAGAATTAGCCTGA
>CALBDR010000443.1 GCA_937927525.1 uncultured Candidatus Melainabacteria bacterium | reverse complement strand
GTATTAAGCGGATTACCTCCTTCACCACCTGAACGCAAGCCAATAGTAGCTGCCTTATTTGCTTTGATGTAAATTGAGTTTGTGTAAGTCGTGCCACTCACCATATTTTCTGGTGAATCTTGAAAAATAAAACCATCCCCAAAATCCCATATTGTTACAGTGGAACTATCTGGAGCTATATCTGTAGTCCCTGAATCAGAAAAGTTGTTTTTATTCCACACTGCATTACTAAAATCATTGGAAAATTTCAGTAAATTAACACCAACTGTATAACCAACTTCATTTTGATATGAATAAGGTACATCTGAACCTTCGTAATGGAATGTGCTTAATGTCGCATTGGTAATAGTTCCGTTGTTGCCATTGCCAGAAGAATCGTATGAAGTAGTACCCTCGCTTTCATCACATTTATACTGTGCTACTAGATTGTCAGTACCTGGATCTGTACCAAAAGAACCTGGTTGGTGAAGCGTGTATAAGTAGTTAACTTCGTCTTGAGTTAAAGCGTCAGAATAAAACCTCCAATCAAAAGCATATAAGCTACCAGAATTAGCGCCATTCGTAAATAAATTTAAATCACTTGCCGTAACTGATCCTAATTGACATGATAAATATACCCATTCATTAGTATTCAAGGACGCACCAGCTGTTGCGGCACTTACACTAATTCCATTTAAATAAATATTTGATAAAGTTAAACTACCACCAACTGTTAAAGTGCTCCCACTTACGGATAATGTACCAGAGCCAGCTCCGTTAATAGTAAATAAATTTTGATTATCTGTAACAAACTTAACCCAACCTGAAAAAGTTTGAACACTTCCAACACTCCCTATGGCAACCTCATCATCAACCCCATCGGATAAATAAGCACGACCAGGTTGCACAGGTCTAGCATCACCTTCATTAGCACTATCCACAAGCTCACCGCCCGATGGAGCTGTGATAAAACGTTGCCATAGGTTGCCCAGTGATGATGGGTTGAATGCGACTAAGCTATTTAAATTAAATCTACGCCCATTAAAACCAAAGCCAGTGCGTAGTAAATTAAATACCATTGTTTTATTATAAAGTCTTTTTGTATTGTGATATGTAAACTAAACCAGCAGTTGCCGAAGCTGCTTTGATTACAGCGATTTCATCGTTTGCAGCAATACCCGTTTCGTAAATACCAGCAGGTAATAACTGACTGCTGGTTGTTGCAGTTGGATTTTCGCCTATCTCAATATGGAAAGATTCTTCCGATGTGATTAAAACACCTTTTTCTTCGTCTTGAGCAATATTAGTAGTTGCAGCAGAAGCCGAAGTGCCATCTAAAACTTGAACACTTGAAGTATCTAGAAACCCTAGGTTGACAGGAAGTCTTTGGATATCTTTTAATCTTGCTAAACTCATTGATCACTAATCTTTTAATTGTGTCCACTCAAGGATAATGAAACCAGTTGCTGCAACTTGTCCACCACCAGCAGCCCAACCGTCTGCAATATTTAAATGAACTGTTTTCGCACTTGCTGCTGCGATTAATTGATTTACAGCAAGATCGCTGTCAATATTCACCGTGCCATTAACATCTGCTGCTGCTGAACCTTCTAAAATATCTTCAAAAGTTGCAGTCCCGCCAAGTACAGCAACTGCACCTGTTGCAATTACAGTACCAATACCAATTTCCGGAGTATCTGCTTGAATCGCTGCTGGACCAGATAAAGCAATTTCGCTATAAACAGCGTTAATTTTTTGAACACCAGCCGGTAAAGTATAAAGTAAAACACCTTCAGCTTCGTCTGCGCCACCCGCAACGGCTGCTCCAACATCAAGGTCAGTAAAAGAAAGCTTTGTATAGTGTCTGCGACCGTCACCAAATTCTTCAACGCTAACACTTCCAGCAAAGGTTCCCGTGCCATTAGTGTTCTTAACTAACGCATTTAGGGTTATCTCTTTATCAGCAGTATTGATGTCAATCATAGTTGATCCATCTGTAGCTGTTTTTAATACTTCACTTTTTGTTCTTACTGTACTCATGGTTTTTATTATACAGTGTTTTTATTTTTTTGGATTTTTTTTCTTAGGCTTAAAACCGCCCTTCTTTTCTTCCATTGTTTTATAAGTCTTTGGATCTATAGTGGATTTTTTAACAGACCTACTGGTGCCGGCTTTTTTGCGAGCATTTATATTTCCATATAATGAGTTCTTTTTTTTCATGTTGATTTTTTGCCTTTACAACCCCATCGTTTCCTAGATAATCTCAACGGTGAATTGGGATCTTTGGCTGCTTTTGGATACTTCTTCATTTGTGCATCAGATCGACTGCAATATGAATTACCTTTCGCTGTGCCTGGAGCAGGAGTTTTACCCGCTTGTCCGTAGCTGACTTTTTTGCCATCTACTATTTTAGCTTTAGCTTTACCTTTGGCTGGCTTACTATTTTTTCTTTCCTTTCCCATAAGAACCTTTTTTCATGTCCTTCTTGTCGGACTTTGACTTACCACAACTGCCTGATTTTTTCTTCATAAACTTGTTGACCTCGCTATTTCTACTTCTTTTTCTTTAGAATCATCTACTTGTTGAACAAAGCCAGATAAATTCTTTGAAAAATCTGAAGCAGCAGTGTAAAAATCTTTTGTAACTTCGCTAGTTTTATGGAATACCTCTAGCGCTTTAGCGTATATATCTGATGTCGAACTAGTCTCATCCTGTATTAAATTTAATTTTCTTGCCTCTGTAAAAATAAGCTTTTCTAAAGCACGATTAATGTCAAAATCGCCCAATGGATCCGCAATATCACTAATCTGTGATAAAAGATCCAATGCCGCTTGACGGATTTGTATGTCCTGTTTTATTTTTTTAGATTTTTTAATTTCGTCCGTGGAATGTATTTTTGTCATATAATCATATTAACATGGCTCGCACTTATTCCAATGCCCCTATAGATGCAACACAATCTTCACTTAGTGGCGGTGATACAACTGTAACTTTAGCGACAAAAGTCAATACTAGATTTACTGAAATCCTTGGTTTTGTTAATACAGCTATACCAAATACCAACCACGTTATACCCGCATCCCCCACGGCAAATGATGTTCTTGTTTTTACTGGAACCAATGTAATGGCTGCTCAGAAATTAACAGGAGACAATCTAGCTGCTGGATCGGTAGATTTCAGTAAACTTGCTTTTAGCGTAGCTACAGCTATTACAACAACAGCAACCTTGACAGCTAATGGCTTACCGATCCCAATGGATACTAGCGGTGGTGCATTTACGGCAACATTACCAGCATCACCAAGTGCTGGCGATCGAGTTAGCTTGTTTGATTTGACTGGTGATTTTACAACCAATAATTTAACACTGGCTCGCAATGGCTCTAATATTGAAGGAGTTGCAGAAAACCTGGTAATTGATATAAGCAATTTTACCGGCACATTTATTTATTACGATGCCACAATTGGATGGAAAAGGATAGGTTAATTTTATGGTAATTGCAAGCACGATTTACGGCGGATCAAGTTCAAATAGAAGCTTTGGTGGCTTCAATAGAGTCGTATATGACACCACCACTGATATTGGTGACTTTGATGCAACTCGCACTGGTTCATTCACAATACTCTCTGTTAGCGGAGCAGGTCGATTGAAAACACTTCAAGGCACTGTTTTTTTCGACATTCCAGTAGGGATTGGCGGAACCCAAACAGGTAGTGTAGAAATTGATGACATTACTTTAACAGTCGACAGTGGCACACCACAAGTTATCACTGGATTTGCTCAACTTGAAAACTTTTCTGAAAGCAATGTAACTTTGACAATTGATCTTGCCACAATGGATATTGACTATTTTACAGACATCTCACTTGAACTAAATGTCACTGTCACCCCAAGTGGCGGGACTGGGGCAAGCCCAATTAACGTTACTCCGAACATAATAATGGATTACGCTATCGCTAATTAAAGATCACTCTTTGACTCTTTTGTGATCATGTAACCTAAAGCAAAATCAGTAATTTCTAAATCAAGTTCAGTATTTGTCCTAAATAAAATTTGAGCAACCCTAGCAACAGTTGTTAAATCATTGGATTTATAGAAAAATGGGCTTTGTAGCACAGAGCCTAAATCAACATTATCAAACAAGTCAAATGCAGGGAATAAATCTACAATTGTTGCAAAACTAAATGTCGCAGAAGCTAGAGCCTCAAATGTTTGCAATGTTGTTAAGCCAGATGTCCTGCTTAGAAAAACATTGAAACTTTGATTATTTAAATTTCTACCAATCCCATGAATTTTTACTTGCTTGATATTTTTATCATGATTCTTTAACTCTTGGTCACTTAAATTGCCATCAGTAGGACCAGAACCAAAAGATTTTGAGCGTAGTCGTTTTTGGTACTGAACTCCATTATCCGTGTAAACTCCAGGTACATCAGACATTAAAATATTATTATTATCGTCAATGAAAAATAAATATCCTAAAAGCGATTCTATCCCACGAATATCAAAACCATATTCAAATATAGACCACTTGTAAACTTCTGTATTTTCCAAAATTGACGTTTGGTTAAACTCTGAGTAATCAACACTTAAAACTAGAACTTCATTATTGTTAATCTGGCACATATACCAGTTCTTATCACCTGGATAATATACACCTCTAACTTGCGATTCATCCAGTCTTTCACGGAAATCATTAACAAACCTAGAGATAGTTCTTTGCGCCGTTAAACCAAATCTTTCATTACTACCTTGAGCATCAATTGTTACAAAGCCAAAATCTGATAACCCGATTAAATTTTGATTTACTGCAACGCCCGAGCTGCCCTTAATACCAGTGTTTTCATCGATGCCATCAATCCTGATTGATGTCGTGGTTCCATCAGATGAAAGTAGGTTGGTTAAATATTTATTGATCTGATCATTACCTAAAGAAATAATCGCGCTGTTTTTTACTGAAGTGAAATTTAGTAAATCGACACCTTCTATACGTCCAAGGCGTAGTGTGAACTGCTCAGAGCCAACCCCAGAAAAACTATCACCATTTCCAATAGCAGATCCATGAACATAATCATCATCAGTAATAACAATTAATCTTGAGAACTTAGAGCCTAGTTTTTTAAAACCAGTGGTACCAACTGTTACAGATGCCTTTGCTTGTATATTAGAGCTAATATCCGTTAGTTTGTTTCCTGAGCTTAAAGTCCCTTCAAATTTATATAGGTCATCTTCTCCTGAAATGATGTACAAGATATTGTTAAACACCAATGTATCTACGATTCCCGTAGCAGGTAAAGCCGGTTCATCGTCCCAGTAATTAGGAGTGCCAGACACCTGTGTTGCTGTCGGTGAGCGGAATATAGCCCACTGGTAGTTTGCGAAACGAGATAAAGTTTCTGTTATGTCATTGCGATTAAAGTAGTAAATATCAGTAGGATAATCAGTACCTAAAGTTAAATCAGTTACGGGTGTCTGTGCAGTTTGCCCCACCGACTCATCGGTGCTTGCTCTAATAAAATATAAATAACCAGTGTCAGTGCCAGCAATTAAAAAAAAGTGATCTAAATTTGATCTTGTGTAAACATTGAAATGAACAATATTTCCATTAAACGCATACTCTGAATTATCGTGGAAAAGACTAGACCCTAGTCTCGATCTTAATCCCTTTTGGGTCCAATAAAAATTTACCGCTTCTGCAAGTTCATCTTCATCAATTAATGTTGAATCAGTATTAGAGTGAACTCTAGTAAAGTCCTTGTTGTATTCATATACTAAATTGTCTATCGACTTTGCCGGCATTATAAACTCCCTGATAGTTTACTTTGATCTAAAGCACTTGGCTTACTATACATATTACTCAAACTGAAGCTCTTTTTAGGATCATCACGGTATGGAGTTTGCTGTAAAAATTGTGATAGCTGACCGCCCATATTTGCAGCAGGGGTTGCTATAGAAGCTGCTGGATTACCAAGTCTACTTCCTAGTGTTCTTGCTATACCACCTGTGTTTAACAGTTCACCAGCACCATATGCCATTTGACTTGGTATTGGTGAATTGACTGCAAAATCACCAAGAGTTTTTGCTGAAATCCTAGCTAGGTTACCACCTGCTGGATTACCAGTCGCTGCAAAAGTTAAACCACCTAAAGCCGAAGAAAGTGCATTTCTTTCCGCTTCACCTGCTGAACCTTTATCAAAAATAATCTCTCTACCTAGTTGAGATGCTTTTCTTGATTCCTGTGCCGCCGGAGTTTGTGAAAACGTAACAGGATCTAATGCTGATCCCCTACGCATACTATCTTCCATTAAATCATTTGCTTGTAAAAATCTAAGTAAGCCGCTTCTACCACCAGCTTCATCTTTCATTACTCTTGCAACAGCAGTATCGTCTATCACCCCTGCGCCTTGCTCAACGAGAGGTGTTGCACCTGGAGCTGTTGGTGTATTGTAAAGTGCTGTAGATTCTGTTGATATAGCACCAGCTTTTTTACCAAGCTCGCCCATCCTTTTATCAAACTGTTCTTGAGGGATCCTATTGTTTTGCAAGTCATCAATTAGTTGATTGCGCTCCAACTGAAACTCTCTTTCAAACTTAGCTGTTTCTGCAGCCTGTTTTGCTCCTTCCTCTAAGTTGCCTTTGACTACTTTCAAAGCCTCTGTGTCTGTTAAACCAGATTGAATTTGCTTTTCATAATTAACTATTTCATCTGTTAAACCAGTTTGATTTAAAATTTCAGAATTAGCTAAATCATCACCAGCCTCTAGTCCAACTTTTTTCTTTAAAGCTGCCGGGCTATCAACGTCTTGAGTGATAATCTTTCTATTGACAGACTTTTGAGTAGCTTCATCTAATCCAGCTTGAGTCAAAAGAGATGTTGCTTTTTGAGGATCTGATAAAAGAATTTTTCCATAAGCATCATAAGCCTCTTTTGGGCTTGCTGTAAATTTAGCTTGTGTGTCAAAGTCAAAAACATCATAGAAGTTTCTTTGATCATCCATTAACTTCAAGCGGCTAGATAAAGTCGGAGGCATGACCTCTGAATCTATGTTTTTGATAGTATCAACAATGCCGCCACGCAAACCCTTTAGTGATCTAGAAATTTTATTAGTAAAACCAGTTAAGTCTTGTGCAATATTACCAGGACCGAAACCACCTCTTTCAAATTGAACCTGACCCATCTTACTTAAAAATTCAAGTACATCATAATCAGTAAGCGGAGTTGCCCTAGTCGGAATACCTTCTAAAATTTCAGAACCACCTTTTTCAAATGGTGATAAAACTGTCAATAACTCATTTTGGATAGCATCAGCATTAGGTGTGCCAAGCGTTTTAACAGAGCTTTCAACAGCTTCTCTGTATTGCTTAATAAATCCTTTGATCTTATCAGCAGTTGCAGGGTCTAATAATTGAGGGTTCTTTTTCGCTTGTGCCAGAACATCTTTATAGCCTGTAATAAAACCATCATTAGCTTGCTTAACATAGCCATTGATAGACTCTTGAATAGTAGAACCAAGTTTAATAGTATCTTGCCCTGTCGCAAGAAAATCATCTGTAACTTTTGATAAATCAGATGGAGCCTGAGATAACTTAGTATTAACATCGTCTAAAGTTTCTTCAATTAGATTTCTTGCCGCTGTTGGATCGCCTACGGCATCTGGTTGTACTTTGATTAAGTTATTTAACTTATCCATAGCACCATCAACCATTGATTTGGCTTTAGCGTCTATTTTTGCAAGTGCTTTGCCAAAACCAGTAGGCATGCGCTGTGAAACAGATTTATAAACACCATCAGCATACTCTTGTAGATACTCCAGTGTTTGTAATTGAAAAGCGTTTTTTTGATCAGCATTACCTCTAATTCTTTTAAAATATTTGACAACCTCTTTAGCATCACGTTTTAAAATTTTAGAAATCTCTTTTGGATCACTGGCTTTAGCAGCATTAGAATAAACTTTGTTGTTTAAATCAAACATTGCCTGCATTGTTTTACTTTCAGTTGACAATGCTTCTTCAGCTCTGTTTAAAAGCATATCAAATGCCTGTCCAAGTGGTTTGGTAACAGGATCTAAACTTGATTTTAATTTAGCTGCAACCTTAGTACCATTCATTAATGCTTCTTCAGCACCAGGGATCTGTCTTAAAAGTTGAATACAGTTATTAACAAAACTACCAACTGTTGATGCAACTTTACCTGTCATTGCCAGTGTCTTACCAATAACAAACGGTTCACCAACCGACTGCATTAAACCTTGAACAACTGGGTTGATGTTTTGAGCCGATTTTTGTCCTGTAATATCTTCGAAAACCGCTCTACGAGCTGATTCTATACCAGCTTCTGCCGCTGTGGTTGTAGTTACCATTGCAGGTACTCCAACACTTGGCAAAGCAACTGCACTTAAAATTCCAGCAAGCGGTGGAACCACTTCAACTGAATCGCCCAAAGTTGCAATTAACTTAGAAGCAAAACCTTCAAGTGGATTGTCTTGCTTGATTTCAGAAAAATCAATGTCAATGTTTTTAACCGATCCATCTTTTTGCTTAACTGGGTGCCTTAAAAGAAATTTACCGCCTTTGCCGTCTCTAATAATTTGACCTTGAGTTAAACCCATAGTGTCTCTTAAAACTTTATTAGCAGCAATTAAAGCATCTTCTGTAGTTTTTTCTCCTTGAGTATCACCAACATCTAAACCAGTTACTTCAACAAGATCTAACACAGATGATTTACTTAAAAAATTAACTAGGAAACGAATATCGTTCAAGTCATTGTAAAAACCAGGAATAGACGATTTCTCTGAAAGCTGCTCCATTAACTCACCCTCTGCGGGTATATTAGATACGCTGCCTTGGAGTTTCATCCGTGCCGCTTTTGCCCTTGCTAACTTCGCTTGTCTGATTTTGTCATCTAAAGTCGCCATCTACTGACCCCCTTTAGCTCTCTCTGCGGCGTCAATGTAAGCGTCTAGTTGATCTGGTGATAATTGATCTGGATCAATATTCATTAAATCTTGTGGTGACATTAAATCAAAATTGTTTAAATTTGGGCGCATTGTCGTACCCCTGTCTTCTAGTTGCCCTTGATTAATGTCAAATCTATATTCTGGAACCCTTGGGTCTCCCTCTTCTGGATCAAAATCAAACAATGCTTGAGGGACACCATCTGCTCTCATGACAATTTTGCCGCCAACATTTTGAGCGAGTCTAATAAATCTAGATTTCATTTGCTCAGCAATATCAGCATTGCCTAAAGCATACTGGTTATTAACCTGGTCAACCATTAATCTATTTGCATTTTCAAAGAATTTTTGCCTAAAAGCTTCTGGTGTTAAACCAATATTACCAACTTGTTCCAATGCTTTTTGGAAATCAAAATCCGAAAGTCTACCAGACTCTAGTGATTGAGCCAATACTTTAGCTGTCTTGTTAGTATAAATATCAAAAGCTGCATTAAGTTCTTCGTTGGATTTTGGTTGACTAAATCCAATATCTTCACCTACATTGAAAGCCATTCTACCAAGGCTTTGTGGTACTGAAACAGCACTACGAGCCAGTGCCTCTACCCCTGTTCGCGGAGCATCTTTAAAACCTTCTTGAGAGTAAATTCCTAAAATTCTTTCGCCACCCAATAAGAAGTCGTTAAAGAAGTTTTCGCCCTGTTTTGCTTCTGTAAGTAATTCTCGTAAAGCTGTTGAATCATCTAACTTAGCAGCCGTGTTCAATTGATCTACTTTACTCTTATATGGCGTATCTGGTTGGAATGGTAATTTTTCACCAAACCTACTAACCATTTGATCACGTGGCATTTGAGAAAAGAATTGCAATTCATTTTGTTTACGTAAATCTTGCTTCGCCTTAGCCTCATCACTCACAGCCTTAGAGCCTTCTCTTTCAGTTTGAAAGACCGCTTTATCCATTTCCATTCCAAATGCAGAATTATCCATCGAAGCATCAATCATTTGTTGCTTACGAGTATCTACGTCAACAGCATTAATTGGTCTAAATCCTGTATTTGGTAAAGTGCCATCCTCTTCTGAAACGGGTTGTTCACCAGGTTGTATAGTTACTGGTTGTGTTTGCACCGGTGCCGGCAATCCCATGCCAGTACCTAAATTACTAGCAAAAGTACCTTGAGCTGGTTGTACCGTTCCTGGTTGACCACCGCCAGTGCCTGCTAAGCCCCTGAAATTAATAACAGGCAATCCAGCAGTTGCGTTGTAAAGTCTTTGCGCTGCTGCTGCCTGCTGGTTTCTCGGTAAAAATTGTAAACTTTCAGCAAGGTTATCAAGCATCCCTTGGTTGTAATTAGCGGCGTTTACCTGGGTCTGCATATAATCAGTGATAGTATCAGCCGTAATATTACGACCTTCAACATCCTCTGGATTAGCGCCCATTCGCTCTAATAAAAAGCGACCTTCATCACGGTCGGATTTTCTGCCTAAATAGTCTTGGAATAAAGCACCACCAATACCCATTGCATTGTTGAGCGTCTTATTTCTTAATTGCTGACTTTGTAAATCACGAGCCTCCTGAGCGTCATAAACATTTTGTAAAACGCCAATACGAGGATCAGTATACTGTCTTGCTTGAAAAGGTGCTGCCATTAGCTATTTGCTCCTCCAAATGCACCCACAACACCGCCAATACCTGCTCCAATAGCAGTTCCTAATCCTGGGACGATACTACCAATTTTTGCGCCTGTCGCGGCTCCGCCCAGGGCACCAAAAGCAGCTCCGCCGTAATTGATCCCGCCTTCTCCACTAGCCGCTTGTTGTTGCAGCAAAGCCCTCTGTTGCTGCTTGTAAGCTTTTTCATTCATGGCATTATTGTACTCTTGTTGACGTAAGTTGTTCTGATTAACAACATCAAACATAATTAATTCAGCAAGTAGCTGCGCTGTCTGTAAGTCTATTCCTTGTTGCTCTAAATCAGCCTGAATTTGAGTTTTCATTAAATCTTGTTGCAATGGAGCAAATAATTGAGTGAAATCACCGCTAACATCTCTCAATGCGCCTCTTTCAGCCAAAAATCTATCGTACGAATTATCTAAAACTTGTTGTTCTCTTTGAGCGAAGTCATTACGCATCTGTCTGTCTAGTTCAGCCAATTGACCCGTTGTCAAGCTAGAATCTAAAACACCAGCAGCCTGCTGTTGCTCTAAAATTGTGTTGCCACCTTCACGATATTGCTCACCATAAAACCCAGGCATATTATCGTCATAACCAAGATCAAAAGATGCCTGCAAAGCAGCTAATTGTCTTTCTGTCTCAGCTTGGTTTCTATTCAAAAAATCTTGCATTGGCTGCGGATCGTAAGCGTTAGCAATAGAGTTGTTAATAGTTTCCGTATAATTAGAAATATAATTATCAAGATCACTTACCGCTTCATTCGCTTGACCAGCCTCATCTGTTACCTGACTACCTGGAGTGCCATACTTATCAGTAGTCTTAACACCTACATTATCTAAATCATACAAGTTTTCATTTCGGCGCACTGTCGTGCCTTCATCTTCTGTGACAGTTTCAGTGTCAAGCAAACCTCTGTCAACAGCATTATTTAATCTATTAGCGTTACTAATAGCAGTTTCAAAATCGCCTTTTTTATTAATTAACTTGTTTAGATTAAAGTCGCCAACTTTAGCACCAGAACTGTAAGCCTTATTTAAAGCGTCAGCACCTTCTTGCGTTATTTGCCCACCTTCTAAAGCCTTGGAAATTTGATTCTGAGCTTTCTGTTTTGGATTTTTTTTATTCCTATTTAACATTATAAATTCCCCGATAATCTTGGCACTTGTGGCGCATCACCAAATAATGCCTTTCTCATAACCTGACTTGAACTTGGAGCTGCAGCCTGTGATCCAGCACTACCCACTGGCGCACCACCAATTCCCAACATATTAAACACCGATGAATAATCCGTAACAGGATTAAGCATCATGCTGCGCTCAATGTCTTGTAATTTCAATCTATTTTTAGCCTTGATTTTCTCATTAGTAAAAGGGTCTCTTTTGACTCTGTTTCTATCATCAAGCCTTAAATCTAAGTCAGCAAGCGGTCTTTCAAAACTTAAAGTCGTTGGACCAAAAAAACCTGGTTGCCCTGGCAACTGATATGATGTTCGCCCTTGGTCCTGTATTGCTGTAAAGTTATTCATATTCATATCTTATCACCTACAATATTTGCTTCAATCTCTCTACAACATGGCTTGAACCCTGCTTTAGAGTCAATTGCATATTGTTAAATTGCTTTCCTTTTAAAATGTTTAAACGATCATCAAACTCTTTATAAGTTCGAGAATATTCCGGAGCTTGTAATCTTTGCTCAAATTTTTCATACTTATAAGCCGCTCCATACATAATTGGATAACGAAAAATACTTGGGAAAGATGTCAAGGCACTAGTTCGCACCGTGTAAACAACAGTTACCTCGCTACCTACACCCAACCCATTGGTCTTAATCTTATAGTCACCACTTGTTTCATCAAGCTCCACTGTGACCGCATAGTCATTATAAAAAAACTCTTGGTTCCACTTAGTGAAATCTGCTAAGTCGATAACCGGGATTTCAATTGAATTGAAATAAACTAAAAGAACTTGATCAAAAGCAGACGGCAAAGTCAAAGTTTGATCAGATTGAACGGCAAAATCACCAGAACGTAAATTTAAAGCTCCAGGCATCCTTGCGCTAATATCATCGACAGCTTCTGCGATATACTGCGTTAGCTTCGCCGTTGCATTACTTTCGTTTTCACTTAGGTCGTACCTTGTGCGAAGATCAGTTAAAATATCGTTTAAAACAACAGCCATTATTGCGCCTTTTGATTAGCCGCAACACAAGTATGTACACAGTATAAAAGATTATTTCGTTTTTGTGTCTTTTTTAGGCTTAGGTTCTGCCTCTTTTTGCTTAAAATCTTGTATTGCTTTTGATTCAATAACTGTTTCGCCTGCCGGCTCAACAGATGGCGGTTTAGGGACGCCGAGACTTTTAATAAATTGCTCGTCAATTCCACCGTTTTGCATCTGTAAAAATTCTTCTTTGTTAGCAATCCAATTAACCTGGATTATGCCATCTTTAAGCAATCTTGCAATTAATTGCTTGTTACTGTTGCCAACCTTTAAACCAGCCGTTCTATCACTGATTGCTTTTAATAATGTTGGATCTTTAAATAATATCTCTAAGCCTTCATCGAAAGTAAATGGCTTAGATTCGCCATTTTCATCTTCGTATTCTTTACCCTCAAAATGAGACTCCATGAACACAATTGTGTAATCTTTTGTTACCGATTTTTTGCCCGCAACAAGAATGTCGCGCATCTTAGTTGTGTAAGTCGGCTTAATGCGGTCGCTAACTGGTAACTCAACTCTTATGCGTCTGCCAGTTGAACTTTCTGTCCACTTCTTGATTCTTTTAACAATCGCTAATTTTAAATTTTTACTAGACTCAATTACTATCGCTGTCATATAAATTTGATCATACCACAAAAAAATAAAGCAGGGATATCTACGATACCCCTGCTGGACTCCATGGACGGGAGAATTTAGCTTACGCCAGTGAAACCAGTAAACGCATAGTGTGTTTCTGGGTGTACTAGTGTCGCACCAAGCTCAACTAATACTGCATCACCAACATTTAGCTCCTCATTACTTTGAATGTCGCGCTTCATTTTGATGATACCTTCACCTTCAATCTTAGATCTATTGTAAAGATCAACAGAAGCAGAGTTTGAAACTGTTGAAAGAATTACATTAGATTTCTTGAAAGCTACAATTGATTGAGCATATGTAGTTGTGTAGTCTAATTGTGGGTTGTAAACAACATCAACACCACCAAAAGTACCAACAACTTCATTGAATGACTGACCAATTCTAGTATCTTCATCATTTTTAACAACACGGTAGTTAGTTTCAGTTCTCGAAAGAGAAGAAATTACCTTAGCCATGTTATTACCAACACAAAGACAGTAGTCATTTAAACCACCTGTTTGTCTTAGGTTGAAGATGATGTCATCAATTGTGTCAAGATCTGGAGTAGTTGCACCAGAACCAAGACTACCTGCGGCAATTGTAGTACCAATTGTGTCAAGTAAACCATCTGTGTAAAGGAAATTGTTGCCAGCGATAGTAACATCATCACCTTTATTATAGTGAATTGATCTCTCGTGTCTTTCCATTACATCGTACATGATTTGCTGTAATCTACGGTCGAAATCAAGCTCTCTGATTAACTGAGATCCTTCTTCTTTCAAACCTTGGTATGATTTAACAAATTTCTCATAGTCAGTTTGAATTCTGAATTGTCTTACAGCTACGCCAGATGGCTCGTTTTCAATTGCTGTTGATGCACCATGCTCAACATTACCAGCCATGATCAAAAACTCTTGGTTTTGAGCAATCGCTAATCCTGTTGATCCGTTTGTAAATGTTGGCGGGAAATTACCAGTATTTGAGTAAGTACCACCTACAACAAGTCTTAAAACAACGTTATTAGCATTAGCACCACCAATAGATTGGATCTGGTACACGCCTAATGTCGTTGTATCAAGAATTGTCATTCTTGGTTTGATGTATGAAACATCCTGGAATCTTACAGTTACGTCAACTG
This sequence comes from uncultured Candidatus Melainabacteria bacterium, assembly GCA_937927525.1. GTDB lineage: Bacteria > Cyanobacteriota > Vampirovibrionia > LMEP-6097 > LMEP-6097 > DT-14. The sequence continues at coordinate 1,799 of CALBDR010000443.1, read as the reverse complement.
GAACACCACCAGATACAGTGTCTGTATCAGCAGCATCACCATTTGCATCATTAGTTGTTCTGATTGTCGCTGGACGCTGAATGTCCATTTCAACAAAAAATCCATTGTAAGCTGGTTGCTCAACAATTGGAATTGCAACATATTGATCTGCAAGGGTTGTTTCGTCTTTAATTCCTAAAGTTTCTCTTGCTTCAAGAATTTCTGACTCTGTAAGGTTTTGTGCTAAAGATCTCAAGAAAAACAAAGTGTCTTGTCTATCTCTAAACACAGATGTTGGAAGGTATTGCTTCCTAAAGTTTGCGCCGGTTGGAGCGTTAATGCCAATCGGTAAACTTTGTGGACTAAATGTAGCCATTTGTTACGTCTCCTATTTTTTTGGACGCAACACAAGTTCTAATAATATTAAAGCACGTAATTACAATAAACCGAAAGTTTTTGCAAAATTTGATTTAGGTTGAGCCGAACCACCACTTGGTGCCGAAGCTCCACCCGCAATAGATCCGCCATCTCTTGCCGTATAAAGCTGTTTGTAAAGACTCATATTCTGTGCAAGAGTTGGTCTCACTAAATTCTCTAAACTAATTTCACCCCTAACGTAAGCATCAACCAAACCAGGATCACTGGCTTCGATGCGCGGGATAATATCCGTTTTTAAAATTTGATAAGCAGTTGCTCTGTTTCCATCTAACTCAGGTGCAATTCTTGTAGCAAGATCCAAAGTGTCATTCCTAATCTGCTCTGCGATCATAGGCTGCAATTTCGCTTCTGCCTCTTGGTGTCGCTGATATTTGCTACCCAAACTGCCAATTTCTTCTTCAAAACGCGCTTTTTTATCTTCTAAATCTAATAAAGTATTTTTTGCATGCAATAATTCCGATGCCTGTAAAGTTTCACCGCTTTGCTGAGCTTTCTCTAAAGCAGATCTAATCTCATTAATCGCACCAACGGTGTTTTCATATCTAGACTTGAGAGAGCTATAATTTTTGCCCATCTCCTGTAACTGCTGCTGACTAAGCTTGTTTGCTGCAATCTGCTTTTGAATCTCACGAGTGCCATCGTTAATTCTTTTTTCTTGAGTTGCATTGAATATATCCCTGTCGGTTTGCGCCGCTCCAGGAAGATCCATTGGGGGTTGTTGAGAATTTTTGTCGCCTAATGCTTCCGAAATATTAGAAGGGGCTTGTTGAGGCGTATCGACCGGAGCCGCAGGGGCAGCTCCAGGGATACTAGAACTTGTGTCGCTATTACTAAAATTATTTTCCATGTGCTTACCGAGTGCCCGACCTTTATCGGGTTCTAGAAAAAATATAACACACTATCGCAAAAACTGTACTCTAATAAAAAAAAATACCGCATCTTTACATATGTAAATATTTCTTCACCACAGCAGCGATAATATGCCCGCCCTCTAAACGCAACGCCGTATCACGAATAATCGTTGAAATTTCATCAATCTTCGGGTTGCCGCCACATAAATACTCTTTTATAGCAGCCTGAATTTCACTTTCGTCCTGTAAAAAATTATCAATCTCAGATAGCAGGTGCGTCCCCGCCTCCGTCTGTAGGAACTGCCCGATCGCTTGCTTGAGGAGCTTGCTGTCCTTGTTCTCGTCCTGGTGGTTGTTGTTGTTCTGCATAACTCATCGCCTTCATACCAATTAAATGAGCCTCTGGCTGCTCCTTGCCAGCAGCAGTCGCCGCCGCCGTCTCATTCTTCATGATGTTCATAAAATTAAAATCAACTAAATCTGTCTCCGATTGATAAACATCTGCCTCAACCAACATCTCAGTAAACATTC
>CALBDR010000442.1 GCA_937927525.1 uncultured Candidatus Melainabacteria bacterium | reverse complement strand
TTACTAATTATAATACTATGACTATGTAACTAGTATTACTTGTTTATTGTTTGTTATGTTTGACTTTGTAAGTTTGTGGATTCTGGTGATGGTGAAATCAATTCGACTTATCCTAATGTAGATAGTAATGGTAATAAGGTATATGATAAATTGCCATCATCATATGATCCAGAGCGCCAAGTAACAGTATTCTTAGAATGGAAAAAGGCTTTAAAAGCACCAATGAAAAAAGACTAAACTCTAGTCCTAACTAAAGCTTCATGCATTTTTTCTTTAATCGCCGCTATGGTGGTTTCACCATAGTGAAGTATTGAAGCTAATAGTGCAGCATCTGCACCAGCTTTTAGAACATCTATGACGTGGTCAGCGTTACCAGCACCACCACTTGCGATAACTGGAATCTGTACAGCGTCACAAACCGCACGTGTTAGTTCAATATCGTAACCAGCTTTACTACCATCAGCATCCATGCTCGTTAATAAAATTTCACCAGCTCCTCGCTGCTCCGCTTCTTTAATCCATTCGATGGCATCTAAGCCGGTGTGTTCGCGACCGCCTTTCACATAGACATCCCATCCAAGTAAGCCAGAGCCTTCACCTACTGCGTTATTCAGGTCTTGCGAAATACTCATTGACGCTCCGGTCAACTCCGTTTTCTTAGGACCTTCATGCCTTGTATCTGAATGTCCCTGACTTGCTTGGCTTTCAGGGGAGGCATATCTCCTTTTCACATCCACAGCTAAAACGATACACTGACTTCCAAAGTTATCCGCGGCTTCAGATATTAAATTCGGGTTTCTAACCGCGCCAGAATTCATGCCGACTTTGTCGGCCCCTGCATGCAGTAAATTCTCTACATCTTGTACACTAGAGACTCCACCACCTACTGTAAGGGGAATAAAGACTTCTTTTGCTGTAGTTTTTATAATCTCATAGGTCGCTTTGCGATCCTCATGACTGGCGGTGATATCGAGGAAACATAATTCGTCAGCACCCATTTCATAGTACTTACGGGCTAGTTCTACTGGATCACCAGCTTTCTGTATATTGACAAAGTTAACTCCCTTAACTACCTGACCTTTATCTACGTCTAAACAGGGAATAATACGTTTACTGATCATTAATTAAAGTTTATCAGCTTATGAGTTCCAATAATTTTATATTATTTAAAAAGAGAAAAGTTAGAAACCTAATGAAAATACAGGAGAAACTCGACTACCTAGCAAATATATTCAATGACTATAATCCACATGATTTCCACTTCCTTCCATTTAAAATAGCTGATAAAGCAAAGTTCTTAATTCATGAAAAGCTTTATTCTAAAGAGCTTACAGAAGAAGAAACTAATAGTTTTGCAGCTAAGCTGGAAGCTTTAATTCAAGGCATTGAAAAGCGTAATGAGCAAGAGATTATCGATGCCCAAGAGGCGGTTAGTGCAGCTTTAGAAGCTAAACCTTGGAATATATTCTGCAAAAAATTCACTTTAGATACTAGACCTTTTACGGCCAAAGTAAATAAGCTTTTAATGCTTAATGAAAAAGAAGCTTTAGACAAAATCAGTAAGAATAGTGAACTTATTTTAGGAAGTGATAAATTACACGGAGTTGATGCTGTCAGTTCTTTATCCCAGAGTTATTTTAGAAGTTATGATAATGCTATTCAAGCTTGTGATTGTGTTTTAAACCCTAAAGTTATTAAAGAAATTATAGAGCAGGCTTTAGAAGCAGTGAAAACTTTAAAAATATCAGTTTCTGATTCGCCACTTACTGATATAAAAGAAATGCTTCAAGAAAGTGAAGCGCGTTTGCGTGAATTCCATTCAGCTCTAGTTTACAGAATTAATGAAAAGGTTCAGGGATCACATTATTTAAGCTTTGATGATGAAGCTAATCCTTCGGTAGTTTATTTAAAGAGAAATCCTAAGCACCTTCAGAAAATTCCTACTACTAAAAACCTTCTAAATTTTCAAATTTATGATGCTGTTACCGCAAATAACGTAAGCTATAGAAAAATCAAAGAAGCTTTGAATCGTAATGATATTAAAGAGATAGTTTTGGTTGATACCTTGGTGAGTGACTTAGGTGAGTTTGTTGAAGAAATGCGCAACGATCAGTTAACTCTTAGCATGCAAACTATAGATATGATTCAACAAGAGCTTGCGTTAAATGTAGTTTATCAGTTGCTCTGGGAAGATGAAATTCCTGTTAGGGCTGATGATGTTTTTGAAAATTAAGGAAATTCAAAAGATAGCCCTGGATAATACGCAGTAACTTGTAATACGACATGGTAAAATGTAATACAGAATGGTGTTTGGTATACAAACAGCTGGAAAAATTGCTGGTGCACCTTTTAAATTAATAGGTGGGCTCGGAAAGAGGCTGTTAAATCTTTTACCTTTAGGAAAAGGAAAAAAAACTGCTGAAGCTAAACGTAAAGATATGGAGGGAATTTCTAGACCCAATAATCTTCCGACAATTCCGATTAAGTTTAGTTTTGATATTCCTAAAGAATTAGGAAATGATCCTAGTATTGTGACTAATTTCCCTGGATTTGACCAATTTAAAGGGCAAATCTTAGATGCCGTGGAAGATCATGCGAATTTAGCCGTTGAAATTCAAAATGGTTCTCATTTTAGTGTCACATTGAAAGATATTAAAGAGCCAATCCTGAAAATCAATGGTAAAGAAATGGATATTCCTAAAATTATGGAAGCTTTCCAGAAAGCTAAGGGAAACCCTGAACATCGAGACTTTTTCTTTACTAATTTTATAAGGGTTCTTAGAAATGGTAAGTCTGTGGATGTTTTTGTGAAAGAAGTTGATAAATTTAAGCCTGGTGAGAAGGCTGTTAAAGAAAAGCCTAAGCCCAAAAATGAAGTGAAGAGAGCAGATAGAAAACTGAAGCGGGCTAAGTCTGATAGCGATTATTTAGAGAGTATTTATGATTCTTATGATACTTCAGAACCCAAGCAAAAGTCTATGAATAAACCGAGTATTATTGACCGCATTAGTGAGAAAATTGCAGCTCCTTCAAGCTCATTGAAAATATCAGCATCTAATAATGGCAGTGAATTTGCGAAAAGAGTTGGAGAGGAATTTATTCAAGGCTTTAATGGCAATGATGAGGACAAACAAGCATTAAACAATATTGCAACTGGGTTAACAGCGGCTGTCTTAGATGGCAAAATTAGTGCTGATGAAGCTACAAAAGCGATTGAAGAAGTTTTCCCTGTGTTTGAGAGTGGACAAGAAGCTGAAAGTGAAGAGCCTGTAGAAACCGTATAATGAAATTAGACAGAATACTTAACTAAAGCCTCTCTAACATGCTCCCTGTCATCAAAGTGAATAGTCTTATCACCTAAAATCTGATAGTCTTCATGCCCTTTACCTGCTATTACGATCAAATCACTCTGTGAAGCATTTTTAATGGCTGAAGCTATTGCTGTAGCACGGTTTTCTATAACTTCAGTTTTGTCCATACTTGGAAAACCAGTAAGAATATCAGCGATGATTTGTGAAGGCCTTTCGCTACGAGGATTATCAGAGGTTACATATACTTTGTCAGCTAAATCAAATGCGATTCTCCCCATCTGTGGACGCTTCGTTATATCTCTATCACCACCACAACCAAAGATGCACACTAGGTTATCGAGGTTTTCACTATTGTTAACTAAATCTCTTGCACCTTTTAGGATATTTTTCAAACCATCTGGGCTATGTGCGTAGTCTACTATACAAGTAGGTTTTCCAGCTTCAAAGATAGTCTCAAATCTTCCCGCTACTGGATTTAACTTTAATGAGTTTTCAGCAATACTTTTAAGGCTTAAACCTTCTAGTATCCCTAGAAGGATCGCTGCAAGTGAGTTGTAGACATTAAAAGTACCATTTAGTTTTAACTTAATTTCTATTCCTTCAGAGTAGTCTTTAGCTCTAGTCTGAAGTTTTTCACTTAGCTTAAGCTTATAAGAAATACCTGCTTCTGAAATTTTTATAGCTTCTGCTTTTAAATCAGCTTCCGCTGAATTTATCCCAAAAGTCCAAATCGCAAGCTCTTCATTATCAGCTTCTTTCCTGAAATCTTTGTAGTATTCATCGTCTAGGTTGAGAATCGCTGAGTCAGTTATCTGCTTAAATATTTGTGCCTTAGCTAGCATGTACTCCTGCATAGTTCGGTGATAGTCCAAATGATCTTGGCTTAGGTTACTGACAATCCCATGTTTAAAGCTAATCCCCAGGCACCTTTTTTGATCAAGTGCATGTGAGCTAACTTCCATGGTGGCAAGCTTGATACCTTTATCTTTAATTCTTTTAAATTCTGATTGAATAAATTCTGAAGAAGGTGTAGTGTTGCCAATTTCATTATATTTATCTGAGCTTTGATCTTTAATACCGATAGTCCCTATTAGGCTACATCTTTTCTCTTCTTCTTGTTCTGCACTTACTTCAAAGAGTTCTTGGATGAGGTGAGTGATAGTGGTTTTACCATTAGTACCTGTGACACCATAAATATTAAGGCTTTTACTAGGTTCACCGTAGAATTTATTTGCGTACTTAGCAAGTGTAACGCGGTTATCTTTTTTTACTTCAAACTCAATTTCAGTATGGGTTTTTTTAAGCTTTTCAAGCTTTTCTTTATTCTCTTGGATATCAATGAAAGCTTCTTCTAATACTATTAGTTTTGCGCCAGAATTGATGGCATTTTCTATATATTCGTGACCATCAGAGTTATTACCTTTTATGCATAGGAAAATAAAATTTTCGGATACTTTTCTACTGTCACAGGTTAAACCTGCATAAGATTGAAGCTCACTGCTAACCATCATATCTTTTATTTTATCGCATAGAAATATTAAATAAAAACATAAATATCTTGCTTTTCTCGTCTTGATAAGCTATCATAGTTCCCCTATGGCTAGATACAGAGGTCCTAAAGATAAACTTTCTAGAAGATATGGCGAAGTTCTTAACGGAATGCCTGTTTTTGATATTGCAAAAAGACCATACAAAGCAGGTATGCATGGTCAAAGAAGAGCTAAGCCTTCTGAGTACAGTATCCTTCTTTCTGAGAAACAGAAATTAAGATTTAGCTACGGCGTTATCCAAGAAAAACAGTTTAGAAAGTATGTAGATAAAGCTGGTAGAAGTAAAGGTTCTACTGGTGAAGTTCTTATGCAACTTTTAGAAACTAGGCTTGATAACATAGTTTTTAGATTAGGCTTCGCTAACACTAGTGCAGCGGCTAGGCAGTTAGTTACTCATGGTCATATCTTAGTAAATGGCTACAAAGTAGATGTTCCATCATACAGGCTTTATCCAGGTGATGTAGTAAGTATTAAAGAAAAATCTCGTAAAATCCCAGCTGTTATTGAATCTATGAAGAACTGGGTTGACACTTTAGCTTATGTTAAAAGAGAAAAAGATTCATTCGTTGGTGAATTAGTAGAAGTTCCTGTAAGAAAAGAAATTCCGGTTCCAGTAAATGAGATTATGATCGTTGAGTATTACTCTAGATAGTAAGATTTGATAATTGAGATTATATTAGCCCGGCAAAGCCGGGCTTTTTTTTGTCTTAACTACAAACCTCCAAAGTTTCCTAAAAATAAGGTAATAAGAATCTTGCTTTCGGGGCAGCAGCCAGTTCGGACAAAAATATAATTTCAATGACTTGAAATTATTCCAAAGCTCAAACCGATAAGCAAGCTTCATATCACTCTTCTTTTTAGGAAATCCAAAGGTTCAATTTTGATCAATGGAAGCCCAGTAGGTGCTAGTTTAAATTTTTTGAGTATCGACTAGCAGTTCTTATGAACTGCATGAAAATTGAACGATCCTAAATTTAAACTAGCACCTACTGGGATTTATTTAATTGATTGAACTTTGGAGCTTTACTATATGTGTTGTTAATTTTTAATTATTTTGAGGAATATAGTATAAGCGGACTAGTGTATGTACGAAACTAAGGTTAAATCAGTTGCTGTAAGATATAACTTATTTGCTGATAAGTATCTATATATAGTTTTATTGTTATTAAGCTTACTATTTTCAAGTTTAAATTTTAGTCACGCCCAAACTTTTAAACTTCAGGCTAACAGCTCTGAATCCTCTTATGAAAAGTCAAATAAGGGGATTTTAGGTGTAAAGTATTTGCATCGTCAAAATTCTGAAAGTACAGTTATTCAAGTTTATCCTAATACTCCAGCTGAAAGATCTGGGATTCGTGTTGGAGATAAAATTGTCGCGGTAGATGGAGTAAGTGTAAAACCTTATGATGCAAACCATGTTTTTGCGTTAATTGAAGGACCACCAGGGGTACCTGTAGACTTGAGTATGCTTCGATGTAGTGTAGACTGCAAGCCTTACCAGCTTCGTTTAGTGAGAATGGATATGAATCAAATTCAGTCCAATAACATTTTTAGAATTTATAGATATGGATATTAATTAAAATAAAGTTTTAATTAACTCTGAATACTTTTCATTAACTACATTTCGCTTAACTTTCATAGTAGGTGTTAATTCACCACCATCTATACTTAGCTCTTCATCTAAGATTGCAAATTTCTTTATGGTTTCAAAATTGTCTAAACCTAAGCTATGTTTGTCAATTTCATTTCTAATTAATTCGTGAAGATCAGCATTCTCAGATAGTTTTCCAGATAGATCCATCTTAGTCTCACTATCTTCATTCCGTTTGTAAAGGTAATCTTGGTCGATAACTACTAAAGCTGCAAGGTAACGCTCTCTATCACCTAAGACTACGACTTGATTAATAAAGTTACTTTGGCATAATTTGTGCTCTATTTTAGTAGGTGCAACATTTTTACCACCTGCGGTGATTAGTAAATCTTTTTTCCTGCCGATAATCTTTAAGTATCCTTCATCATCAAACTCTCCGAGATCACCAGTGTGAAACCAACCATCAATAATACATTCATTGGTTGCAGCTTCATCTTTATAATATCCTGGGAATAATGAAGGTCCTTGGCAAAGAATTTCTTTATCAGAGCCTAGCTTAAGATCAAAGTGTCCAAAAGGTATTCCTACCGTACCTGTTTTATTCCTTAGTAATGGATTTACAGTAAGGGGCGCAGCTGTTTCGGTTAAGCCATAACCTTCTAAAATCTCAATGCCAATTGCTTTGAAAAAATAGGATATTTCATGGTTTAATGGAGCACCACCAGAAACAAAAAACTCAAGATGAGGTGCTAACTTGTTTTTTATTTTAGCGAGTAAGGTTTTTTTAGCTGTGGTATATGCGATATTTTCTAAAAATGAAATAGGTTTATTCGCTATTTTCTTTTTATGGTAATTGATACCGAAGTCAATTGCTTTAAGAATTGTATCTTTGATCATTTCAGGTTGCTTTTGAAGTTCTCCCATGATCTTGGCGTACATTTTTTCTAAAATTCGAGGAACAACTAACATCATCGTGATTTTCTCAGTATGAAGTAGCTTTGGAATATCTTCAGGGATTGGACAGTATACGAAGGTGACACCTTGGTCTAAGCCATAAAATTCCCCACAAACTCTTTCGAAGACGTGTGCAAGAGGTAAGAAAGATAGCATGCGATGTTTACCATGAAGTGGAACGTACTCATAGATAGATAAAGCAGCTAGTAAACAGTTTTTATGAGTAAGTGGTACTCCTTTAGGAATACCTGTTGTTCCTGATGTGTAAATGATAGTTGCTAGATCATCATCATTGATTTTCTTAATTTGTTCTTGGAACAGGTTAGGCTTATCTTTTCTCTCTTTTTCACCTATTCTTAAAATATCATCAAGGGTAATTATACGAGGCTGGTTTTTAGGTATATCACCGCGATCCTCAAGAACAATCACATATTTTAGGTTCTCTAATTTATCAAAATTGCTTCTAATTTTTTGAAGTTGAATTTTGTTATGGACGAAGACATAGTCAAGCTGTGCGTGATTAATGATGTGAAAAATAGCATCCTCAGAAGAGTTGTGATAGAGAGGAACAGTACAAGCACCGAGGCTTAAAACGGCAAGGTCACAGCACATCCATTTTTGGTTTGTAATAGAAAGTAAACCGATGTTGTCTTTAGCTTTAGCTCCTAGCTTGGCTAAGCCAAGACTTATAGATTCAACTTGATCGTATATTTCATTCCAGCTAATAGATTCCAGCTCACTATTAGCTCTTTTTTGATAACGAACTAGTGTTTTCTCACCAAATCTTTGAGCTTTAGTTATAAATAATTCAGGAATACTTTTGTATTTCATTTGCCTTCAACTATATTATTGTGCCCATTAATAGTCAATCAAATATCCTGTAAAATATATTTAGTGAAGAGTTTTAAATATTCTGCAAGAGATTCACGAGGGAAAGTGTCTAAAGGCGAAGTAGAAGCCTTGGATGAAAGGTCTTTGCGTAACAAGTTAAGACAAAAAGGGCTCTGGTTAATATCTTTTAGTTCCAGTGATGATGCTTTATTTCCTTTTTTGAATAATATTTTTGAAAAAAAAATTGCTCTAAAAGATATGGTTATCTTTTCACGTCAATTTGCCGCAATGATAGAGGCTGGTATCGCTATTTTAAGGGTTTTAACTGTTCTTATAGATCAAACTGAAAATCAGAAGCTCGTGGCGATCTTAGAGGAAGTGAAGAAAGATATTGAGCAGGGTGTTCCACTCTCTGAATCCATGGCAAAATTCCCAGAGGCTTTTGATACTTTATATATTTCCATGGTGAAATCTGGTGAAATCGGTGGGGTTTTAGACAAAGTTCTTAATCGTGTCGCTGGGTTCATGGAATCTAGGAATAAACTTACAAATAAAGTAAAAACAGCACTTACTTACCCTGTAAGTTTACTGGTAATCTCATTTTTAGTCGTTTGGTTTATGTTGACTTTCATATTACCGAAGTTCTCTGCCATTTTTGATAGTACTGGTGGTAAATTACCAGCTTTTACCCAAGCTTTAATTAATGTTAGTGATGTTTTACGTTCACCTATGGTGCTAGTAATCATAGCTTTAATCTGGTTTATTGCTTCGAGTCTAATCTCATACTATAAATCAGAAGAAGGTAGGCTAGCAATAGATTCTTTACTGTTAAAAATACCTATTTTTGGTCCAATAACTCAAAAAGTAGCAATAGCTAGATTTGCTCGGACTTTTGGGACTCTTATAGAGTCTGGTGTCGCTATTACTACAGCATTAGATGTAACTAAAGCATCAATAGATAATGCTTTACTAGAGCAAGTTTTAGTAAAAGTAAAAAAAGACATTGAAGAAGGAAGTGCTATTAGTAATAAGCTTTCTGAATCTGATGTCTTTCCACCTATGGTAACTCAGATGATCTCAATTGGTGAAGAATCAGGTGAATTGGAGTCAATGTTAAATAAAATAGCTGATTTCTATGACGATGAGGTTGATACAGCCGTTGAGTCATTAACTGCTTTAATGGAACCGGTGTTTATTGTGGTTATCGGGGGGATTATTGGAGCAATTGTCGTTGCTATGTATCTACCGATCTTTAATGTAATTAACCAAATTAATTAAAATCCGTTATTCATTCTCCCTGAATCTAAGTCTTGAAAACGATTCGCAATAAAGTTGTCGTTTACGTTGAAACCTGCTTCTTGAAGCATTGACATGATTTCTTGTGATGACATTTCATTTGCATCAATTATTACATCTTCTGCTCCATTAAAATCTATGAGTCTTGAACGATCAGCACCTCGTTCTAAAATAAAAATATCTCTTCCGCTTCCACCTTCTGCTGATTGATCTTGCCTATCAAGGAATATAATATCATTACCTTTGTCACCAAATAATCTGTCAGCTCCTAAGTCTCCAGTAACGATGTCGTTACCAGCACCACCTCTCACTTCATCATGACCACGACCACCTCTAACTATGTCATCACCTTGATTACCATTAATGAAGTCAGCCCCCTCATTTCCATTTAGTCTATCATTACCACCGAGTCCTCTGATATTATCACTACCCCCCATGCCACTTATTCGGTCAGATCCACCATCATTACCATCTAGCGAGTCTGAGCCATTGCCTCCAGTTAATGTGTTTGTTACTCTGGTATTTGCCATGTTCACTCTAGGAATATTTAGATTGTTATTCCTTTGATTATTATTTATCCCAAAACCATTATTCATTCTAGATGTATTTAAATCCTGAATTCTATTTGAGATAAATTCATCATCTATGTTAAACCCTGCACCTCTTATAGTGTTTCTGATTTGTTCAGAAGACATTTCATCGGCATCTAAGATTCGATCTCCAGCTCCAAAATCTGTAATAATGGATCTGTCTACCCCTCTTTCTAAAACAAAAATATCGTTACCATTTCCACCTGTTGCAGAAAGATCCTGAGCATCAATGAAAATTACATCATTACCATTGTCACCAAATAATCTGTCAGCTCCTAAGTCTCCAGTAACGATGTCGTTACCAGCACCACCTCTCACTTCATCATGACCACGACCACCTCTAACTATGTCATCACCTTGATTACCATTAATGAAGTCAGCCCCCTCATTTCCATTTAGTCTATCATTACCACCGAGTCCTCTGATATTATCACTACCCCCCATGCCACTTATTCGGTCAGATCCACCATCATTACCATCTAAATTATCGTTAGCAGCAGTTCCTGTGATTTGTGTATTGTCATTAAAGTTATTTCCATCGTTCAATAAACCTGTGTCACGTTCAAAGTTACCTACTTCAAAGCCACCTTGGTCAAACCTGTTTGTTTCTCTAAATCTATTTGCTGATCTTCCGCCGCTTGCTCCAGTAAATCTGATGTTAGTAATGTTTTGAGCCCATGAAGGTACTCCAAACATTGCACTAAGACCGTTCGCAGCCATGCTTCCTGAACTGGAACGGCTTGATGTATTACGTGAAACTGAACTTTCAGTTGTTTGGTCGTTGTATCTACTACTAGAATCGTTACTTGAACTACTAGTATAACGGCTATTAATAGCCTCTAGTCCTCTTAAATACCAACTTGGTAAATTTGACATACTTAAACTCCTTAAACTCCAATCGAATATATAATACACATTGTATTATATGAATATTATGAGAATGTTAAGGTCTTTGATTGTTTAGTTTATTTGAAGTCGATACCAGCTTCTTTTAGTCTTGAGAAAGCTAGTTCTACTCTATCTACATCTGTAGTCATAGCCATTCTAAAGTAACCCTCGCCAGCATCTCCAAAGGCATTTCCAGGAGATACTACTATTCCACACTCGTCTAATAATTTTTCACAGAATTCTGATGAAGAGCTATATGATTTAGGGATCGGCGCCCAAACAAACATAGATGACTTAGGAGCTTCTATTTCAGCACCTAGTTCTCTTAAACCTTTAACAATAGCAGTTCTTCTAGCATCATAAATAGAATTTCTTTGATCAAGTGTTTTTTGGTCAGTTTCAAGTGCTGTTAAGCAAGCTTTCTGGATAGCTTTAAAGATACCTGAGTCTACATTAGTTTTTACTTGAGAAAGTGCTTGAATAGCAGCTGAATTACCTAGAACCCATCCAGCTCTCCAGCCTGTCATGTTATAACTTTTCGAGAAAGAATGGAATTCTATAGCCACTTCTTCTGCACCTTTAGCGTTAAATATAGAGGGAGCTTGATATCCATCAAAAGTAATTTCAGAATAAGCCATGTCATGACAAAGTAAAATATTGTGTTCTTTACAGAAATCTACAGCTTCTTGAAAAAACTCAACTGGAGCAATAGCGCTAGTCGGGTTATTAGGGTAGTTTAAGAACATAATTTTAGATTTTTTAGCAATATCTTCTGGGATAGCTTTTAGATCTGGTAAAAAGTTATTTTCTTCCTTAAGAGGCATCTTGTATGGAGTACCACCAGCAAAAATAGTTCCAGTATTATAAACAGGGTAACCTGGGTCAGGCACTAAAGTATAATCACCTGGATCAATGTAAGCTAAGAAAATATTATGAATAGCTTCTTTGGAGCCGATAGAAGAAACACATTCCATTACAGGATCAAATTCCTGTATACCAAATTTTTCAGCTGTCCACTTACACACGGCTTTCCTATACTCTAAAGTACCAGTATATGGTGGGTAATCATGTGTTTTAGGGTCATTTATAGCTTCATGCATAGTATCTACGATCGGAGAGAATGTCGGCATATCAGGATCACCAATACCCATGTTAATAATATCTACTCCTTTAGCTATAGCTGCAGCTTTCTTTTCATCAAGTCTAGCGAAAAGATATGGAGGGATCTTTTCAAGGCGTTTGGAAGTTTCTACTTTAGATTTAGTTACCATATAAACCATGATTTTAGCGAATTTTCACTGATTTGTGGGGCTTTTTCGTGATTATATTTGTAAATGTTTAAAGAATTTCAAACATCATTATTGCTGAATTTTTTCTTGTTGATAGCTTAACGAGATTTAATTTGAACAAAGTGGTCTTATTTTGATATAATATTCTCTTAAGATTTTGAGTATTTTCTTAATATCTAAAAGGGTTGCTGTTGCTATTGCTTAGAGGCTTTCTTGAAGATAATTCAGGGCTTGTCGAAAAGACAAGCTTTAAATCATATTACTTGACATTAGCATATAAGTCTTCAGCTAAAAAAACAAAGTCTAGTAGTGAGCTTTTGAAGAAAAGTAAAAAATTCTTGCTAAGTTCAGTAGCTTCTAAAACTTATTCAAATAATGAAATTACAGATTTGAATGATAAAAAACTTAGTCTCAATGTTATTAAAAATATTAGAGATATAACGGGTTATGAAGACGAGAGGAAATCTGAAAAGATTTCAACGAAACTTGTTAACAGTAATAAGTCTACAATTCCTCCAAATGAGAGGCTGGAAAGTATTACGAGGATTGAAGTTGCTTCAAGTGGTGAATTTGTAATTCAGTTAGCAAATGATATTGATACTTCTTGTGATCTTCTTATTTCTGCGTATTCACCCCATGGGGAATATATTAAAGAATTTAACTATCCATGTGCTGATTTGATTGCTCTTGCAAAGAATGAAGATATTTTAAAGCTGAAGATTGATATACCTAATAAGACTTATGCAAGGAGACAGTTTCAAGCAAAGACTCCTGCTGAAAAAGAAGTAAGGGGGATTATAACTTCTTTGAATGGAGAGTATGTTGCCGAAGGTCTATTGGTGGTGATTTGGGCTTCAAATATTAGCTGTGATCGCTTTGATCAAAGTAAATTCAAGGCTATTGCAATCACGCATACCCAAGAAAATGGTTCTTTTAGTTTTAAATATTCTTCAAAAGAAAACTATAAAACAATATATCTAAGCCTAACTGCAGATAAAATCTTAGCTAAGAAGATAACTTTAGACTCAAATGGCGAAATAACAACTCAGCTCAGTATTATATTCAAATCAGTTTCTAGTAAGACTGTTAATAATTTAGTTAAAGATCAAGCTTTTAAAAATACTCAAGAAGAATTTTTCTATTACTATGCGGTTCGTACTTCCTATATCGGTTTTGAAGATCAAGTAAATAGTTCAAATTTTATTAAAGCTATTTCTTGCTTCGACCAGCCTAGTAATATTGATATGAAGCAAGTTGGACATGGGCATGTTTTAGTAATTAAAGAATCTTGGCTCTGTGATAATCATTTGAATCTTGACTCAAGTTATGTCTACTCACTTAGCTCGAAGTTATTTGATGACCAATTTAGTGATTTCTATATCGGGGGTTCTGGCTTTGCTATTAACACTTCAAATCCAAATACTAAGTTTGAGCAGACCTATAGTTCACAGATTTTAAACCGTGCTTTTAACTTTATTGAGGAAAAGACGAAAGCATTATCGATAAAGGAAAAAA
Organism: uncultured Candidatus Melainabacteria bacterium; assembly: GCA_937927525.1. Taxonomy (GTDB): domain Bacteria; phylum Cyanobacteriota; class Vampirovibrionia; order LMEP-6097; family LMEP-6097; genus DT-14. Next base: position 2,442 of record CALBDR010000442.1, on the reverse strand, counting down.
TAGAGTTTAAAGCTAGAAGCTTTGCTGATGTGGTTATAAACCAAGATTTATTTGATGTAAGGGAAGTTTTATTCATACCTATTGAGCTTAGTAAATTTGATTTAAGTGAGCTTTTAATGTACAAAGATATACTTTCTGGAAAGCTTTTAAATAAAGATTTTGAGAATTTACTGCATAAGCTAAAAGCATATAGTGAAGATAATTTCGACTTAGATATTGATAATTTATTACTTCACATCAATCAAAACCTAGATTATTATCATCGTTTAATTTGGTATAGTATGGACTCCAATAGACGCTTTGCAATCTTGGATAATTATATTAGTCCTAATACGAATGGCAAGAGCATTGCATCAGTCGTTGAAAATAAAATTTTGGGTATTCTTGGTAATTCAATAATTATGCCTATCTCTGTAGGTTTTAATTTTGACCCATGTATCAAATTGAACCCTGGAGAAACATTGATTAATTTATATGAACAAAATAAAACAAAGAGCAAGTTTCACCTTAAAGTCCCTAGTGCTTAATTTATAGATGTTTCTTTTCTTAGTTGCTAAAGCTCCATGCACTAGGCTTGTCTCTGAAGTCTTTAACTATGATTCCAGCATCAGTTAAACTATCACGGATTTTATCACTAGTTGCAAAATCTTTGTTTGTTCTTGCATTGTCACGCATTTCTAATAAAGTTTTTACGAGCTTATCAACAGCTTTGCTGTTATTCTGTGATCCGCCGTCGTGGTTTACTAAATCGAAGCCTAGGATGCTAAGTAAATAGATTATAGTGTCGTGCTTACTTTGATCATTTACGTTTTCGAATAATAAAGCTAAAGCCTGTGGACTTGATAAATCATCATCCATATATTTTTCAAACTCAGAGATTAAGGCTTGCTCAAGTTGCTCTTTTAGGTTTTCTTTTAAAGTGGATGCTTTGAAGGTTACGCCTTTATTTTTCAAATAGTCGAGTCTTTTCTTGATTTGATTAAAAAGCTTATTAAAACCATTTTCTGCACTTTGAAGAGCTTCATTTGTGAAGTTGATTTGACGTTTGTAATGTGTAGCAAAGCAGAAGTATCTAATGGTGTTTGGTTTGAATTCCTCTAGGGCACCTTTGATGGTCATAAAATTATTTAAAGATTTAGACATTTTGGTTCCATTAACCATAACCATGCCGTTGTGCATCCAGTACTTAGCTAGTGGCTTACCCGTTAAACACTCTGATTGAGCACACTCATTTTCATGATGAGGGAACATTAAGTCATCACCACCACTATGAATATCTAAAGTTTGAACATTAAACTTTAATTCAAGAATTGATTTAATCATGGTACTGCACTCTAAGTGCCAGCCAGGTCTACCGAATCCCCAAGGTGATTTAAAGCTAGTCTTAGGGTCATCAGGGAAAGCTTTCCAAAGAGCAAAGTCTAGCTGATCTTCCTTTTTATCATTTTCATCAACTCTAGCAATTCCTTCCTTCAACTGTTCGATGCTCTGTTTTTTTAATTGACCGTAGTGTTTATGGCGTGCCACTTTAAAGTAAACATCACCATTGACTTCATAGGCAAAGTCTTTTTCAATCAAAGCTTCAATGAATTTAATCATTTCTTCTATATAATCTGTAGCTCTAGGTTCAAAATCTGGCCAAGATACATTTAGAGTACTCATATCAGACCAAAATTCGTAAGTGAACTCTCGAGATAAAGTGTCTGGTGAGATGTCTAGCTTTTTTGCTCTGTTGATGATTTTGTCATCAACATTAGTTATGTTTCTCATCCAGTGAACTTCATAGCCTTTATATCTTAAATACCTAGCAAGTAGATCCCAGGTTAGAGCACTCCTAGCGTGTCCGATATGAGAATGATCATAAACGGTCGGTCCACAAGAGTACATAGTAACTATATTTTCTTGAACAGTTTCGAAATTTTCTAATTGATTAGTTAAATTATTAAAGACCTTCACATCAGTCTAAAATACCATAATTTAGTAGTACTTTTTTTTGAATTCTAAACATTTCTTCAGCTTCTGCTTCAGTTTCGTGATCATAACCTAATAAATGCAAGACTCCATGGATAAAAAGAAATATTATTTCTCTTCTCAAACTAAAGCCATACTCTTCTGCTTGCTTTGCTGCTTGTTTGGTGCAGATTATGATATCTCCTAAAGGTATTAGGTCCTCACTATCAAGTTCAATAACAGGTTCAACACTATTAAAAGAAAGAACATCAGTGACTTTATTTTTGTTACGAAAACTATTGTTTAATTCTTGAATTTCATCTTCCAGGCAAAAGCTTAGACATATTTCTTTGTCTTTGTGCTCATAATTTTGTGTTTCAGAAAAACAGATTTCTGCTAATTTCCCCCAATCAGCACATGTGCAAATATCTATTTCCTCTTTAAGCCCAGGGCGTAAGGGGTACTTATTTGTATCGTCTCTATTTATAACCG